>JAPPFU010000105.1 GCA_028875085.1 Chloroflexota bacterium | reverse complement strand
GCCGCGAGACCACCGGTGCGCCGCCTGCGTCCGTGACCGGAGCGCCCGCGCCGTGCCCCCCCCCCCCCCCCCCCGCCCCGCGGGGGCCCCCCCCCCCCCAAAGGGCCAACCCCCCCCCCCCCCCCGCCCCCCGGTGCCCCCCCCCCCCCCACCACACCGGGCCCCCCCCCGCCAGCACGAATCCCACCTGCGCGATGGAGCTATACGCGAACAGGCGCTTGATGTTCGTCTGCGCGAGGGCGACCAGCGTGCCGACAATCATCGTGAGCGCCGCGAGGATCGCCAGCGCCAACTGCCACGACATGAAGCTCGACCCCGCCGCCTCCGCCAAAAAGCGCAGCACCAGCGCGAAGGTTGCCGCTTTCGACAGCACCGACAGGTGCGCCGTCACCGGCGTCGGCGCGCCCTCGTACACGTCGGGCGTCCACATATGGAACGGGACGGCGGCCAGCTTGAAGCCGAGCCCGGCGGCGACCATCGTGAACCCCAGGGCGGTCGTCGCCGTCCCGCTCTGCGACAGAGGCCCGGCCATCTCACGGAAGACCGTTCCGCCGAGCGTGCCGTAGAGCAACGCGATGCCGAACAAGAGCACCGCCGAGGAGAGGGCGCCCAGCAGGATGTACTTGGCGCTCGCCTCCGCCGTCCGCCCGTCGCCACGCGTCAATCCGACGAGGACGTAGAGGCTGAAGGCGAGGAGTTCGAGCGCGACGTAGGCGGTCAGCAATTCGCCGGACGCCGACATCATCACCGCGCCGAGCGCGGAGAAGACGATCATCGCGTAGTACTCGCCCGGGTGGCGCATCTTGCGCCCCACGTAGTCGATGGACATCAGCACCACAGCGATGCTCGCTCCCAAGAAGACCACCTTGAAGAGCAGCGAGAAGCGGTCGACGAAATAGATGCCGCCGTATAGAACCTCTTGCGTGTCGCGCAGGTCGAACACCGCGAAGAGCAGTATGCCGAGCATCCCCAGCGCCGCCGCCGCGCCCGTCAGCCCGTTGCGCTTCGCCTCCCAGCGCGCGGGCAGCGCGAGGTCGAGACCCAGCACCAAGAAGGCGAGCGCCGCGAGCATGAACTCGGGAAGCAGCAGGGTGAAGTCGATGCCCAACGCCTACGCCCCCCCGAAGGGCTGCAACAGCGGCTCGACGGCGCTGTCAATGACGCGCAAGAAGGGTTGGGGATAGACGCCGACCAGCACAATCGGCACGACCAGCACCGCCGCCGCGAACCCTTCCTTGGCCGAGATGTCGGGCAACGCGTTCCAGTCGCGCGAGCGCGGCCCGAAGAAAACGCGCGCGATCAGCCGCAGGACGTACACCGCCGTTATGGCCGCGCCCACCACTCCCAGTGCGCCCAGGATGGGCTGAGTGCGGAATGCTCCGATGAACACCAGCAATTCCGAGACGAACCCGCTGAGGCCGGGCAGTCCGAGCGAGGTCAGACCGGCTATCACGAACAGCGCCGTCGTAACGCCCATCCGCGATGCGAGGCCGTTCAGCGCAAGCGTGTCGCGCGTGTGTGCACGGTCGTAGATGACGCCCACGACGGCGAAGAAGAGGGCGGTCATCACCCCGTGCGAGAACATCTGGAGCGTGGCACCCGTCAGCCCTAGCGCGTCCATCGTCGCTATGCCCATCAGCACGTAGCCCATATGGCTCACGCTGGAGTAGCCGACGACGTACTTCAGGTCGGTCTGCGCCATAGCCGAGACGGCGCCGTAGATGACGTTCGCCGTCGCCAGGACGAACAGGATCAGCGCCCAGTCCTCCATTCCCGACGGCAGGAGCGTCATCCCCACGCGGATGATGCCGAAGGCGCCCAGCTTCATCAGCACGCCCGCGTGCAGCATGCTGACCGACGTCGGCGCGGCCACGTGGCCGTCGGGCGACCACGTGTGGAACGGCCAAAGCCCCGCCAGCACGCCGAACCCGATCATCGCCAACGGAAACACGACGCGCTGGAACCCGGCCGAGAACGCGCCGTCGTGCGACGCCGCTTGCAGCGCGAGGATGTCGAACGAGCCGATGCCCGCCTCCACGTAGATGGCGATAATGGCGATCCACACCAGCACGCTCCCCGCCACCAGCATCAGCACCAGCTTCATCGCGCCGTATTCCTTCGTCCGCGCGAAGTCCGCGAACTTGCTGCTGGAGCCCCAGACTGCGATGAGCAAGTACATCGGCACGACGGCCAACTCGTAGAAGAAGAAGAGGAAGAAGAGGTCAATCGACACGAAGGTGCCGTACACCCCGGCGATGAGCAGGTAGAGCAGCGTGTAGTAGGGCTTGGGCTCGCGCTCCGCGGTCGTTGCGATGATGGCCGCCGTGAAGGAGACGATGCCCGTCAACAGCACCATCAGCGCGCCCACGCCGTCCACGCCGAGCCGGAAGTCGATGCCCAGCTGCTCCAGCCACGGGTACACGCGCACGAGCTGGAAGGTCGGCGCGCCCGCGCCGTGGTCGAACACCCAGAAGACGTAGACGGAGCCGATAAGCAGCAGCAGCCCCGCGCCTACGCCGACGGTGTGAATCGTGCGGCGCGCTCCCGGTGGCGTCAGGATCAGCGCCGCCGCCGTCAGCATCGGCAGGTAGATCAGCGCCTCGAGCGCGTGGCGGTCGGCCCAGTCCATGGCCTACGCGCTCCGCGCCCACAGGAAGATTCCTATCCCCAAGACGCCCAGCGCCATAGCCGCGCCGTAGTCCGCGAACAGGCCCGTTACGTGGCGGCGCAGCTGACGGCCCGCAAACACCGTCCCTTCGCCCGGCCCATTCACGCCTCCGTCGTTGACCACGCGCCGGTCGAAAAGCGCAACGGCGCTCCCCGCGCGCATCACTACCTTGTCGATGACCCACTGGTAGCCCGCGTCGAGGTAGTAGCCGCGCTCCAACGCGCGGTGCAGCGCCGCGAAGCGCGCGCGCGCGCTTGCCACTACATCCGCGCGCTTATCGTACAGCCGCCACCCCCCGGCGAACGCGCCCACGGCGAGCACTACGCTGGCGGCAGTCAGCCAAGCATTCAGCGTGAAGGGATGCGGCTTCTCCCCTGCCTGGAGCAGGAAGGTTCCGATTCCCTCGTACCCGGCGCCCAGGGGCAGAGCAAGGAAACCCACGACCAGGGTAAGCGAGGCGAGCAGCAGCATGGGCAGCGTCATCACCCTGGGCGATTCGTGGGCGCGGCGTGCGGCGTCGTTCAGCGGCCCGTAGAACGCAAGGCGCACCGCCCGCGCCATGTAGAGCGCGCTCAGGCCGATGGCCGCAAGGAATAGGACGAGGTAGATGGGATGGAGGCCGCCGTGGACCGCGAGCAGCATCTCGTCCTTGGACCAGAACGCGGACAGCGGCGGGATCCCCGCCAACGCCGCCGCGCCGATGGTGAAAGTCAACGCCGTCATGGGCATCACGCGGCGCAGGCCGCCCATCTTGCGGATGTCCGTCTCATTGTCGAGCGCGTGCATCACCGAGCCCGCGCCCAGGAACAGCATCGCCTTGGCGAGGCCGTGCGCCACCAGGTGGAAGATCGCGGCGGTGAAGCCCCCCGCGCCTAGCGCGAGCATCATGAATCCGAGGTGGCTCATCGTGGAGTAGGCGAGGATGCGCTTGAGGTCGGTGCTGGTCAGCGCCAGCGTCGCTCCGACAAGTCCGGTAACCAGGCCCACTACCGCCACTACTTCCAGTGCCGCGCCTGACGCTTCGAACAGGGGCAGCATCCGCGCCACCAGGAAGACGCCCGCGGCCACCATCGTCGCCGCATGAATCAGCGCGCTCACGGGCGACGGCCCCTCCATCGCGTCGGGCAGCCACACGTGCAGCGGGAACTGCGCCGACTTGCCCATCGCGCCGAGGAACAGGAGGAGCGCCGTTCCGGTGATGAGCGCGTTGCTCAGCTCCTCGCCCGGCGCGGGATTCGTCGCGCGCGCCAGTATCTCGGTGATGTCGAACGTCCCGGTATGCACCACCAGCAAGATGATGCCGATGAGGAGTCCCACGTCGCCGATGCGGGTGGTTACGAACGCCTTCTTGGCCGCCTCCGCCGCCGAGCGGCGCTCGTGCCAGAAGCCGATGAGGAGGTAGGAGCACAGGCCGACCAGCTCCCAAGCGAAGTAAAGCAGCAGCAGGTTGTCGGCGAGCACGAGCGTCAGCATCGCCGCGGCGAAGAGCGAGTGAACGGCGTAGTACCAGCCGATGCGCTTGTCGCCCGCCATATAGCCCAGCGAGTAGACCTGCACAGCGAGCGCAACGAACGTCACCAGCGCCAGCATCGTCACCGTGAGAGGGTCGATGATGATGCCCCACGCCACGGTAACGCCGCCCGTCTCGAACCAATCCACGCCGAAGCGGTGGAAGCCCCCGCCGCGTTCGATGAAGTCCAACAA
The DNA here is from genome assembly GCA_028875085.1 of Chloroflexota bacterium. Classification (GTDB taxonomy): domain Bacteria; phylum Chloroflexota; class Dehalococcoidia; order Lucifugimonadales; family Australimonadaceae; genus JAGWBE01. The sequence continues at coordinate 5,860 of JAPPFU010000105.1, read as the reverse complement.
CACGAACCAGAAGAGCGCGAACCCCGCCCCGATGGCCAGGATGGAGAGGTAGCGCCCGCGCCAGGGCAGCGCGTTGCCCCCGAGGGCAATGACGCCGAACGCGGCGAACCCGAACACCGGAATCAGCCACGCCCACTCCATGCCGCTAGCCCGCCGCTCCGTTTCGCCGTCCGGTTGCCGTGCGCCGCATCGCCTCTAACCCCTCAGCGCGTCAATCTCGTCGACGTTGACCGACCCGCGGCTGCGGAAGAGGCGCAGGACGATGGCCATAGCCAGCGCGACCTCCGCCGCGGCGATGGTGATGACAAAGATGGCGATGACCAGCCCCGTTGCGTTGTCCCGCACGCCGTAGGCGGCGAAGGCGACGAGCAGCACGTTCACGCCGTTCAGCATCAGTTCGATGCTCATAAGCACCAGGACGGCGCTGCGACGCGCCAGCGCCCCGTACAGCCCCAAGCAGAAGAGCGCCGCGCCCAGCAACTCGAAGTGCAGCAGCGTCAACCTTCGTCCCTCCCGCCCGAGCGGGCGATGACGATGGCGCCAATCAGAGCGACGAGGAGCACGAGAGACGCAATCTCGAAGGGCGCGGCCCAGCGTTCGAACAGGACGGCACCCAAGGCGTCGAGGCTTACGCTGCTGCGGACGTCGGCCTGATAGCGCGCCGCGTCTGCGATGAAGGCGGCGGCCATCACGGCGAACAGGCCGAAGCTAACGGCGGCGGCGACCGGCCAGCGGCGGTGCTCGTCCATCAACTCCACCTCGCCCCGGCGCGTCAGCATCAGCGCGAACAAGATGACGATGACGACCGCGCCGCTGTAGATGAGCACCTGGGCGAGGGCGAGGAACTCGGCGTAGAGGAGAGCGAAGAAGCCCGCCACCCCTCCCAGCGTTACAAGGAGGAAGAGGGCGGCGTGGATGATGTTGCGCACCGTTACCACGCCGATAGCGCCGCCGAGCGTTACGAGCGCCAAGACGTAGAAGGCCGCGAGCGCCACCTTACGCCTTGCCTTCCGCTTCGCCGGCCTGCGTCTTGGCCGCCGCACGCTTGGCGAGCGCGACGCTCGCCACGTTCTTCTCCGGGTTCGTCGCCTGCCACTGCGTCGTCTCCGTGTAGCGCCCCCCCAGCTCGAGCAGCAAGCCCAGGTCGGCGCGCGCGCCCGTGCGCGAGAAGCTGGAAAGCTCGTGCTCGTAGGACATCTCGATGGCGTCGAAGGCGCACACGTCCACGCAGATGCCGCACAGGATGCAGCGGTTGAGGTTGATCTCGAAGGTCTGGATGATCTTGCGCCGGTGGCTCTCGCCCGACGCGAACTTAGGGTTGTCGTGCATCTGCGCCGACATGCACTGTGTCGGGCACTCGCGGACGCAGACCATGCACCCCGTGCAGAAGGGCTCCGCCGCCGTGTCGTCCCATAACAACGCGGGGAAACCCATGTAGCGCTCCTGCACCGGCAGGTGCTGCTTGGGGTAGTGGGCCGTAACCGGCTTGCGGAAGAGCCAGCGCAGCGTGGTCAGCAGGCCCAACAGTCCTGAGATCATGGCGCCCTCCACCCCAGCGTCCGGCGGTTGGCGGCGGCGGCCGGGAGGCGTCGCGCCGGGCTCAGCCAATCGTGCATGCGCTCCATCCTATCGCACAGCCTCTCCGGTTCCGCGCGCCCGTTCCGCGATGGCTCGGCGCGCGTAGCGGCGCGCGCGCTCCATGGCCGGCTGGCGCTGCAAGCGCACCTGCAGCACGGCGGGCACGGCCAAGATGGCGACCGAAAGGACAGTGAGCGACCAGACCGGCCATCCGTAGAACTGCTGCGCCGCCGCGATGAGCACCGCCGCGAAGGACAAGGGTATGAGCGCCTTCCACCCGAGCGACATCAGTTGGTCGATGCGCAGGCGCGGGTAGGTGGCGCGCAGCCAGAAGATGACCAGGACGACGGCGTAGGTCTTGGCCAGCACTAGCGCGACTCCGGCCGCGGGTGGAAGGTCTGCGCCGAATGGCCAGCGCCAGCCACCGAGGAACAGCAGCGCCATAAGCGCGGCGATAACGAAGGTGTTGACGTACTCCGCCAGGAAGAACACCGCCCAATGCGCCCCGCTGTACTCGACGAACGGCCCGCCCACTACCTCCGATTCCGCGAAGTAGATGTCGAAGGGCGTGCGTCCCACCTCCGCGATGCCGGCTAGCAGGAACACAGCCGCGGCAAGGGGCAGGAGCGCGGCGTACGGCGCGCTCGCCTGCGCCTCGACCACCTCGGCGATATTCATCGTCCCCGCGACGACCACCACGGCGAGCAACGTCATGATGATGGGAATCTCGTACGACACCAGTTGCGCCGCCGACCGGAAGCCCCCCAGCGCCGCGTACTTGCTCGCCGACGACCACCCCGCCAGCACCAGCCCCACGATGCTCAACACGGAGAAGGCAATGAAAAAGAAGATGCCCAACTCAAGGTTCCGCACCGCGAGGTCGCGCGCAAAGGGGATGGTGAGCCAGACTACAAAGCCGGGCACGAACACGAGGAGCGGCGCGGCGTAGAAGATGACGCGCGCTGCCGGCCCCGGCGACACGTCCTCCTTCATAAGCAACTTCACCGCGTCCGCCACCGCCTGCAGCAGCCCGAACGGCCCAACGCGCGTCGGGCCGACGCGGCCCTGGAGGCGGCCCAGGAACTTGCGCTCCAACCACACGAGCGAGAGCGTAACGACCATCAACCCGTTGAAGAGCGCGAACAGGCCGACTGCGACGTAGAGCACGTCCCGCACGTCGATCACCTGTCCACCTCGCCTAGCACGATGTCCAGCGAGCCGAGGATGGCCACCGCGTCGGCGACGTAGGCACCATCCATCATCCGCTCCAAGCCCACCAGATTGCAGAAGGAGGGCGGGCGCACCTTCACGCGGTACGGCTTGTCCGTGCCGTCGCTGACCAGGAACACGCCGATGTCGCCACGGGGATTTTCGGCATGCGCGTAGGCCTCGCCTTTGGGCGGCCGGGCGATGCGGCGGCCGGGCGCCATCACGAGGCCGTCCGGCATCTGCTCCAACGCCTGCTCGGTCATCCGCAGCGACTCGTAGCACTCCTGCAGCCGCACCCAGTAGCGGTCCCAGCAGTCGCCGAACTCGCCCACCGGCACGTCGAACTCCAAGCGGTCGTACACCTCGTAGGGATACGCCTTGCGCACATCGTAGGCGACGCCGCTGCCGCGCAGGCACGGCCCCGTCAGTCCGCACGAGACGGCGTCCGCCGCGCTGATGACGCCCACGCCGCGCGTCCGCGCCAGGTAGACCTCGTTAAAGGTCAACAGCCTGTCTGTCTCCTCCACGCCCTCGCGCAGATGTCTTACGACGCTGCGGACACGCTCGGCGAAGTCGCCGGGGACATCCTCCTTCACGCCGCCGATGCGGAAGTAGTTGTGCATCATCCGCGCACCGGTGACGTGCTCGAAGAGGTTCTGGACGCGCTCGCGCTCGCGGAAGGTGTACATGACCGGCGTCATCGCGCCGACGTCCAGGGCGTAGGTGCCGATGAAGAGCAGGTGGCTCGCCACGCGGTTCAACTCGCACAGGATGGTGCGGATGTACTGCGCGCGCTCCGGCGCCTCCACGCCCATCAATTCCTCCGCCGCGCGAGCGAACACCAACTCATTGTTCAGGTTCGACACGTAGTCGAGGCGGTCGAAAAGGGTGATGACCTGTCCGTAGGACTCATGCTCGCTCAGCTTCTCCGAGCCGCGATGCAGGTAGCCGATGTGCGGGCGCACGCCGACGACGCGCTCGCCGTCGATGGACAACACCATGCGGAAGACGCCGTGGGTCGCAGGGTGCTGCGGCCCCATGTTCAACATCATGTCGACGACGCCGGTCTGCGGTTCTGCGCTCATAGGCGCGGCGGTTCCTTCCACGCCGCTAATACTCCTCGTATTCGTGGAGGGGGAACGACTTGAGACCGGGGCGCCCCTCGAACCCTTCGAAGAGCAGCAGGGGCGCGAGGTCGTCGTTGCCGTCGAAGACGACGCCGAACAGGTCGTGCGCCTCGCGCTCGTACCACGCCGCCGCCTGCCACAGATGCGTCGCGGTCGGCGCGCTGGGCGCGTCGGGCGGCAGGTCAACCTTAATGATGGCCTTGCGGTTGTGGGCGACCGACGCGAGCACGTAGTCCAACTCGATGCGCTCAACGTAGTCCACGGCCAACAGGCAATGGAGCATGTCGAAGCGCAGCGCGTCGTCGTCGCGGCAGCGGCGCAGCGTCCGCTCCAGGGCGGATGGTTCAACGCGCGCCCACGGCGTCTCGCCGCGTCCGCCTGCGGCAACGGCGTCGGCTCCGAGCGCGGCGGCGAGGCGCTTGGCCGTGGCCTCGCCGCGCTCGCTCAACGTCTCGTCCGCCGTCTCGATGGGCGGGCCGCGATGGGGGCGCGGCGCGGGCTGCTCCGCCTGGGCGGCGGATTCCTCCCCGGACGGGCGCTCCTGCTCACTCACGCGGGCGCTCCTTGGCGTCGCGCTTGATCTTCTCTTGGAGTTTCATCAGGCCGTCCATCAGCGCCTCCGGGCGGGGCGGACAGCCCGGCACGTAGACGTCGACGGGCACGACGTGATCGACGCCCATCACGACGCTGTAGGAGCGGTAGTAGGGGCCGCCGCTCGTCGCGCACGTGCCCATGGCAATGACCCACTTAGGGTCGGGCATCTGCTCGTAGAGAAGGCGGATGGGCTCGGCCATCTTCTTCACTACCGTGCCCGCCACGATCATCACGTCCGACTGGCGCGGCGACGGCCAGGTGACCACGCCGAATCGGTCGAAGTCGTGGTGCGCCATGTGCGTCGAGATCATCTCGATGGCGCAGCACGCCAACCCGAAGGAGAGCGTCCACAGCGAGTTGCGCCGTGCCAGCGACGCTAGCTGGTCCACCGTCGAGGTGATGACGCCGGGCGCGGCGGAGAGCGCGTTGGGCGCGGGGCGGTTGCCCTTGCCCTCCGTTAGGTTGCCGCCCTCCTCGCTGTCAAGGAAGCGCCCCTCGCGCGGGCGCTCCCAGCGGTCGGGAACGAACAGCGGCAGCGGTTGCCCTTTGTCAGGCTCTAGCGCCACTCCAACACCCCCTTGCGCCACGCGTAGGCGACGCCGAACAGCAGCACAGCGATGAAGAGCAGCATCGCGTAGAACACGTAGGCCGCCGTGTCGAGGAAGACCACTGCCCAGGGAAACAGGAACACCGCCTCCACGTCGAACACAAGGAACAGGATGGCGAAGATGTAGTAGCGGACGTTGAACTGCGAGCGGCCAAGCGGTTCGGGCCGGATGCCCGATTCGTAAGGGATGGCCTTATTCGCGGAGGGGCGCCTCGGCGCAAGCAAGCGCGAGGCCGCGAACATCCCCACGATGGCCGCGAACCCCACCGCTCCCGCCAGAACGATGGCAATCCAGTCGGTGGCGTAGCCGGCTGATGGCATAAGCGCTAGAGCCGCCGGCGAGCGCCCGTGCGCTCCGCCTTCTCAAGCGGCCCGTTGACCGTATCACATCACCGAGCCCGCCGCAGGTCAACGCGGGCGCGCCCCGCGCCCATGCGTCCTTCGAGTTCCCTCAGGATGAACGGGGAAGGGACGCGCTTAGCCGTCGAGGGACATAATCGTCCCCAGGTCCTTGTCGCCGCGGCCGCTGAGGTTGATCAGCACCGATTGGCTTCCCGCCAGCGACGGCGCGAGCGTATCGACCACGTAGGCGATGGCGTGGGCCGACTCCAGCGCGGGGATGATGCCCTCCGTCTCGCTGAGCAGGCGCAGCGCCGCCACCGCCGCGGCGTCCGTTACGGCTGCGTACTCCGCGCGCTCGGTGTCCTTGAGCCACGAATGCTCCGGGCCGACGCCGGGGTAGTCG
>JAPPFU010000108.1:7876-10427 GCA_028875085.1 Chloroflexota bacterium | reverse complement strand
GGTCCGGACGGCGGCCTGCACCCGGTCCAGCAGGCGTTCATCGACAACTGGGGCTTCCAGTGCGGCTACTGCACGCCGGGGATGCTCCTGCTCGCCAAGGCGCTGCTGGACGCGAATCCCGCGCCGACGGACGAGGAGATCGTGGCGCACATGAGCGGCAACATCTGCCGCTGCACCGGCTACGCGGGCATCCTCGACTCGGTGCGCGCGGCGGCGCGGGCGCTGCGCTAGCCGGAGGCCGCCGCCACGCGGCCTTGCGTGCGCTCGGCGTAGGTCTCGACCTCGCGCAGCACCTCCTCGAGGGGGAGCACGTCGGCGTACTTCTCGTGCATGTCGAACAGGTTGATGGCGTGGGGCGCCTCGTCGCGGTCGAACACGCACTCCTCCGCCACGATCATGCGGTAGCGGTAGCTGCACCCGTCGACCACGGTGGCGCGCACGCAGCCGCTGGTCGTCTCGCCGGCGACGATGACGGTGTCCACGCCCTCTTTGACGAAGTGGCTGACCAGGGGCGTGCCGAAGAAGGCGCTGGGCGCGGTCTTGTAGAGCACCGCCTCGCCGAGGAGCGGCGCGACCTCGTCGATGATGTCGTACATGCGGCGCTCGCGGTCGGCGCGGCCCTCGTCCACGTGTTTGGGCGCGGGGCGTCCGCCGCGGTTGGCGTAGCGCCAGTCCTTCACGCCGGAGGAGTGCTCGGAGAGGCCGGTTACGTAGGCGACGGGGATGCCCGCGCCGCGCGCGGCGGCGAGGAGTTGCTGCACGTGCGGCAGCGCCTCCCAACCCGCGAGGCCGCAGCTGCCCGGCCAGCGCTTGACGGCCTCGAGCAGCGGCTCCGGCTCGTCGCCGAACACCCAGCGGTACATATCCACCAGCAGCAGCGCGGGCTTGGCGCCGAAGCCGACCGACGGCTGCACAAGCGACGCCGCCCGCGCGCGGTCTTGCTCCGACAGGTAACGCTCCCAGATTCGCTCGGTCATCGTGCGCCCTCCCGGTGTGGTAGGCGCGAACGCTAGCACACTCGGCGCGCGGGCGCGCGTCCTCGCGTGAATCGAAGCGAGATTCCCGCTTGCGCGGGAATGACGGAGGGGAGGCGCGGGTGCGCGCCCCGTTAGTCGTCGGGGAGGGCGGCGAGGCGTTGGAGGTAGGCCCAGAGGCCGCTCTGGGCTTGGGTTCGCGCCGCGCCCAAGCCTTCGGCGGGCGGCTCGCTCGCTTGGAAGTGGGGCTGGCGGCTGCGCGAGCGGGACGATTCGACCCAGTCGTCCACCTCTTCCGGGGCGAGGCGCGGGTGATCGGGGCCGGCGGCGCAGCGCGCCCACCAGTTCATCTTCGCCTGCTCCTCCAGTTCGAGCATGGCGATTACCGCCTCCTCGAGGGATGCGCCGACGGTTACCGCGCCGTGGCCGCGCAGCAGCGCCGCCTTGCCGTTGCCGAGCACGGCGGCCACCGCCGCGCCGTCCGCCTCGGAGACGATGAGGCGCGGGTGGGGATAGACGGGGAGCGGGTCGCGCACCAGCACGTTGCCCTCGTTGCACATCGGGGCGATGCCGCCGCCCAGCACGCTCAACAGGGTGGCGAAGCGCGGGTGGACGTGGACGACGGCCTGCGCGTCGGGGCGCGCGCGCAGGATGGAGGCGTGCAGCATCACCTCGCTCACCTGCGACACGCCCTGCGGCGCCTCGACCAGCGTCCCGTCCAGCGCGCAGACCACCATGTCCTCGGGGCGCATCACGGCGAGCGCGTCCAGCGCGTAGCCCCGGCCCTTGGTTACGAAGCGCTCGGGGTCGCCGGGCAGGCGCATGGAGGCGTGGCCGAGGGAGGCGAGCACGCCCGCAGCCAAGCCGGTCTGCGCGAGGATGCGGTTGGCGGCGGCGGTCTGCCGCTTGGCGTGGTCGAGGCCGGTCATCGGCGGCTCCTTCCGGGGGCGAGATACGTCCGTCTCCCTGTCCGCGCCCATCTACGTTACATTGCCTCAGACAGGCAGCCTACGCCAACGCACACCTTGGCGGGAGGGCGAGTAGCTGCAAGGAGGCAATGAACGTGGAGCACGAGCGGTTCATGGAGGCGGCTATCGCGGAGGCGCTGGCGTCGAAGGCGGACGGAGGGCAGCCGTTCGGCGGGGTGCTGGTGAAGGACGGCGAAATCGTGGGGCGCGGACGCAACCGCGTGAATCAGGACGGCGACCCGACGTCGCACGCGGAGTTGAATCTGGTGCGCGAGTTCTGCGCGTCGCGGCGCCAGGCCGATCTGCGCGGCTACGCGGTGTACGCGAGTTTCGAGCCGTGCGCGATGTGCGCGGCGGCGATGGCGTGGGCGGGCGTGTCGCTGGTGGTGTACGGCGCGGACGCGGGCGATCTGCCGTCGGCGTATCCGCGGCGCGCGAATCCGCTCTCGTGCGCGGAGGTGCTGGCGCGGTTCGGGAGCGAGGCGGTGGTGATGCCGCACGTGTTGCGCGCGGAGGCGGCGGGGGTGTTCGGGCAGGGGTAAAAGGGCTGTTGTTCTATCGGGGGGGGGGGGGGGGGGGGGGGGGGGGGGGGGGGGGGGGGGGGGGGGG
>JAPPFU010000108.1:0-7866 GCA_028875085.1 Chloroflexota bacterium | reverse complement strand
ATTAACAAAAAAAACACCTCTGGGGGGGTAAACCCCCACGCCCCCCCCCGCGGGGCTAGCCGCCCCGCGGCGCTCCCCGCGGAAATCGAGGCGAGATTCCCGCCCCGTATCAAGCACGGGGCAGGCTTTGCGCGGGAATGACGGAAGCGGATGGGGGATGCCCCCACACCCCCAGTCGAGGGGCTGCCGCCCCTCGGCGCTCCCCGCGTCAAGAGGCGGGTGGCTATACTGGCTTGGGCGAGCGCGGGCGTTCAGGAGGAGTGCGTTGGCTTTTGTTTCCCCCAGCGGATTGACGGAGGAGGCGACCGAGCGGAGCGTCGAGATCGACGGGATGCGGGTGGTCTATCACGACGTGGGGGAGGGGCCGCCGGCGCTGTTTCTCCATTCGCACGGCCCGGGGACGACGGCGTGGATCACGTGGCACAAGGTGGTGGACGAGTTCGCCAAGCACTTCCGCTGCATCCTGTACGACATGCCGAACTTCACGAAGACGGGGCCGATGGTGTACGAGGACGGCAGCCACGCAGTGCAGGCGCGGGTGGGGACGCGGTTGTTGGACGCGCTGGGCATCGAGCGCTGCCCGTGGGTGGGCAATTCGCAGGGCGGCCAGTCGGCGCTGAGCGCGGCCATCCGCCACCCCGAGCGCGTGTCGCGGTTCGTGCTCGGCGGCAGCCACATCGCCACCGGGGGGGATATCTACCTGCTCGCGACGCGCCCGGACGAGGCAGGCTACTTCACAGAGTTGGCGCGGCGCGATCCGACGCGGGAGAACGTGCGGTTGTATCTGTCGCGGCACATCTACGATCAGGTGCTGGTTACGGACGAACTGGTGGATTACGTGCGCGAACGCTATCTGTCGCGTCCCGACCTGGTCGAGGCGCGGAACGCCTCCAAGAGCGTGCCGCACGATTACCGCCCGCAGGTTCCGGGGGTGCGCGCGCCGGCAATGATGGTGCACGGGCGGCACGACAAGATGGTGCCGCTTGAGGTGAGCATCACGCTGCTGAGCCTGCTGCCGGACGCGCGGTTGGTGGTGTTCAACGATACGGCGCACTGGACGCCTTTCGAGAATCCGAGGGAGTACGCGCAACACGTCCTGCCCTTCCTGCTCGACGGCTAGCGGCGGATGGCCCAAGCGCCGACGGCATCGAGAGGGCAGCGCGTCCGCCAGATGGGGCTGCAATGGCTCTTCGACATCGCAGGCCCCTTTCACATCAGCGGCGCGGTGGTGCTGCTGCCCTTCATCCAGGACGACTACGCCATCTCGACCGCCGCGGTGGCGTGGGCGGTCGTCGTCTACTTCCTCGCCACCGCCGTCTTCACGCTGCCCGCGGCGTACCTGGGCAACACGGCAGGGCGCAAGAAACTGGTGCTGATCGGCACGGCGATCGACATGCTCTCGCAGTTCGCCATCTTCCTCGCGCCTCCCTTCTGGTTGTTCGTGCTCGTGCGGCTTGCGGGCGGGGCGGGCAACGCGATGATCGTCCCCAACCTGAACCCCATCACCATCGGCGCCTACCCCCGGCAGCGGCGCGGGCGCGCCATCGGCCTCATCATGCTCGGCCTGGGGTTCGGAATGATTCTGAGCACGCTCGTGGCGGGCATCGCGGCGGACACGGCGGGGTGGCAATACCTGTTCCTGCTGACGGGGTGCATGTACGCGGCGCTGTTCGCGGGCGTGGCGCTCTTCTCGCGCGAGTCGGAGGCGTTGAGCCCGCTGCCGAGCGCGCTCAAGCGGATGGACTACGCGGGGATGCTGCTGCTCGGGGCGCTGCTGGTGTGCCTCACCATGGGCGTGCAGCGCCTGGGCGGCTCGCTGACCGACCCGCTGGGATGGGCGCTCGTGGGCGCCGCCGTGCCGCTCGCGGCGGTATTCGTCTACGCGGAGCGCCGAGCGCCGAGTCCGCTGGCGCCGCTCGACCTGTTCGCGCAGCGGGGGTTCTCCGCCGCCGTGGGCCAGTTGTTCACGATGACGATGATGCGCTCCGCCCACGCCTTCCTTCTGCCCTTCTATCTCATCCAGGGTCTGGGCTGGAGCGGCTCGCTCGCGGGGAGCATCCAGATCGCCTTGAACGCGGGGCAGCCGGTGTTCGGGCCGGTGGTCGGAACGTTGGCGGACAGGAGGGGCGCGCGGGTGTTCATCCTCGGCGCGCAGGCGCTGATGGCGGGGGGCACGATCGCGCTGATGTCGCTCGGCGCGGCGCCCGCGCCGGTGCTGGTGGCGTTGTCGCTGGGCCTCATCGGCGCGTCGCTCGGCGTCTTCAGGCCGCCCAACCTGAAGGTTATCTACGACGCGGTGCCGCCCGAGCGGATGAGCCTTGCACCCGGCGTGCAGCTACTGACGGCGCACGGGAGCAACGCTATCGGCTCTTCGTTCGTGGCGGTGCTGCTCGCCTTCTTCCTGAGCGGCGGCGCGGCCAACACGGAGGCGTATCGCAGTTCGCTGCTGGTGATGGTGGCGGGGTTCGTGGTGGTCAACGCGGCGATATGGCTGTTTGCGCGCGGCGGACGTGCGGCGCGCGGGGCATAATGCCTTTGGGCCAGTTAGCCCCGGAGCGCGCTTCAGTCCGCATGCGGGTCATCAACATCAGCAGGGCCGCGTTCATCGTCGCCGCCCTATGCGCGATGGGCGCAGCCGCGGGTTGCGCAGGCGGGCCGGCGCCCGACCTTGCCACGCCTACCCCAACGCCGATGCCGGTGGCAACCTCTACGCCGACGCCCGAGCCGCCGGCTCCTACTCCAACGGCCACTCCTAGCCCCGCCCCGACGCCAACTCTTACCCCGACAGCTACGGCTACCCCCTCGCCGACGCCGGTGGCGACGCCTACTCCGGCGGCAACCTCTACGCCGACGCCCGAGCCGCCCACGCCAACCCCTACCCCTATACCAACGGCGACTCCTACTCCCACGCCGACCCCTACCCCAACGCCAACGCCCATCCCGTTCGGCGTCTACTCATTCAGCATCGGAGAGGAGTACAGTAAGGAATCGGTGGTCTTGGAGACGCCTTACTCCAACTTCTTGCGATTCAACATCTACAGAGCGTTCAAGGAAGTCGTTATTGAGCCTCCTTCGGAGATCATGGAGTTCATCACGGCTAACGTCGTCGCACTGGAGAATCTCATGGAGTGGCCTATTCTTGAACGAGGTTCCGACTTCAACGTATACGTGGAGCCTTTCTTCCATGGAGTCCGCGGATTTGCAGGCTATTATTCTCACAATGATGAGATCTTCATAAATGAGAAACTCTACGCCTACACCGACAACCCAGATCCCTTTACGTTCACCCGGGATAACACCATCGTGCACGAGTTGGCCCATTTCTACTGGAACAGCGGCAAGCACGCGTCCACCTCTTGGATAACCGAGGGCGTCCCCGAGTGGATCTCGTGGCGGCTTTCGCCATGGCCGCCGGAGGCGTATTCGCACTTCCTCGAATGGAGGCCTTCGTGTCAAGTCGTGAGGCTGGAGGACCTGCCGACTTGGTGCGAGTACGACCAGGGCAGAAGGTTGTTCGACGATCTCCACAAGAATCTGGGGGAGGAGGAGTTTCTGGCGGGGCTCAGAAGGCTCTACGCAATCCTAGTGGAGGATCGGCACGAGGGTTGGCAGGTCTCTTACGAGAAGGCCATCGCCTATATGAAGCAGGCATTCCCCGAGAGCGTGCATCACCGGATCGATAGGTACTAGTCAGGGAGACCTTTGCGTAACTACTCGTTTCCCCGCCCGTAATCGAAGCGAGATTCCCGCCCCGTATCAGGTATGGGGCAAGCTTTTCGCGGGAATGGCGGATGGAACGGCGCCCTTGCGCTTGGCGCGCGCCCGGCTGACACTGCGCCTCGCGGCGCATCTGCGCCCTAGGAGCGCGCCATGCAGACCATCAAGCCCGACATGGGCGACCTGCCCTACGTCATCGGCCCGTACAAGGAGCCTATCGCCTCCGTGCGCCCCGGCGAGACCTTCCGCGTCGAGACGCTCGACGCCTTCGCCGATAAGGTGGACTCGCCCGACGCCGATCTGGCCAAGATCGTCCGCGTGCCCTACGTCAACCCGTGCACCGGGCCTATCTACGTGGAGGGCGCGGAGCCCGGCGACACGCTGACCGTGCGCGTCGACGACATCGTTTTGCCGCGCGACTACGCGGTGAGCGCCATCATTCCCGACTTCGGCGGCGTGTGCGGCACGGTGCTCACGCGCGTGCTGAACGCGCCGTTGGAGCAGCGCCTGCTGCTGCATCCCATCACCGCCGAGGGCATCGTCCACGACCCCAGCCTCAACATCCCGCCCATCCCCATCGAGGCGTTCTACGGCACCATCGGGACGGCGCCCGCCGTCGAGGCCGTCTCGACGCTCTCCGCCGGGTTCCACGGCGGCAACCTGGACGCTGCGGACGTTTGCCCCGGCAACGTGGTGATGTTGCCTGTGCAAGTTCCGGGGGCGCTGCTGTTCATCGGCGACGGGCACGCCGCGCAGGGCGACGCGGAGATATGCGGCGTGGCGGCCGAGACGCCGACGGTCGGGACGCTCACGGTCGGCCTGGTGAAGGGGCGCGCCATCCCCACGCCGCGCATCGAGAACAACGAGTTCATCATGTCGGTCGGGAGCGCGCGTCCGTTGGAGGACGCAGCGCGCGTCGCCTTCTACGATCTGGTTACGTGGGTAGAGGCGGACTACGGCCTCGACCGGTTCGCCGCGTATCAGTTGGCGTCGCAGGTGGCCAAGGTGCGCCTCGCCAACGTCGTGGACGTGCTGTACTCCATCGTCGCCAAGTTCCCCAAGCGCTACCTGCCAGGGGCGTAAGCGAGGTGAGATTCCTGCTTGCGCAGGAATGACGGAGGAGAGGAGCGGCGGGCGTCTTCCGTAGCGACGCTGCTTAGCCGCGCCTTAAGGGCGGCGCGCGTTCTCCGTTAACAGCCGCCTCGTAGGCTTTGGTCATAGTCAAACGCTTTGGAGTAAGACGCGTATGAACCTGACCGCTCTCTTCGTAAGACCGCGCCGTCCGGCGCTCATCGCTCTCGTGGCCCTGGGCGCCATGCTCGCTTCGTGCGGCAGCGACCCGGCGTCGCCGAGCCTATCAGGCACCATCGAGGTAGACGGGTCGTCCACCGTCTTCCCCATCACCGAGGCCGTCGCCGAGGAGTTCCGCAAGGTCCACCCTCGCGTTCAGGTCAACGTGGCCGTCTCCGGCACCGGCGGGGGCTTCAAACGCTTCACCGTCGGCGAGACTGACGTCTCCAACGCATCCCGCCACATCAAGCCGTCCGAGGCGGAGGCGGCGGCGGAGAACGGCGTCGAGTACGCGGAGTTGCGCGTCGGCACGGACGGCCTGTCCGTTATGGTCAATCCGCAGAACGACTTCGTGGACTGCCTCACGGTCGAGGAACTCAGAGCCATCTGGGAGCCCGGCTCCACCATCGACAACTGGAACGAGGTGCGCTCCTCCTTCCCGGACGCGCGCCTCCGCCTCTACGGCCCTGACAGCGACTCCGGCACCTTCGACTACTTCACGGAGGAGATCAACGGCGAGGCGCAGGCGTCGCGCTCCGACTACACCGCCAGCGCCGATGACAACGTGCTCGTCCAGGGCATCAGCGGCGACCGCAACGCGCTCGGCTACTTCGGCTACGCCTACTATCAGGAGAACGCCGACAAACTCCGCGCCATCGCCGTCGACAACGGCGACGGGTGCGTGATGCCCGAGCCCGCCACTATCGAGGACGGCTCTTACACGCCGCTCTCGCGCCCGATGTTCATCTACGTGAACTTGGCTTCGATGGAGCGTCCCGAGATGCAGGCGTTCGTGGACTTCTACATGCAGGAAGGCGCGGCGCTGGCCGCCGAGGTGGGCTACATCGCCGCCGACTCGGCCACCTACGAGGCCAACAGGAGGGCGGCAGGACTCTAATGCGGACCCCGCCACCGTCAGTGCCGCGCGCCTGCATCGCCGAGGCCGCCGGAACCTACCTGCTCGTCCTCTTCAGCATTGTCCCGGTCGCGGTCGCGACGCTCACCCCGTCGGGGCTGCATCTGTGGCAGGTGGCGTCCATCACCGGGTTCGGCGTCGCGCTGGCGATCTATGTCACCGCCGCTGCGTCCGGCGCGCACCTGAACCCCGCCGTCAGCCTCGCCTTCGCGGTGCGCCGCCCGGGCGACTTTCCTCCGCGCCGTCTGCCCGCCTACTGGGGAGCGCAACTGGCCGGCGCCGTCTTAGCGGGCGCGACGCTCTACCTCTTCTACGGCGCGCTGATCCGGCGCTTCGAGGCGGCCAACGGCATCACGCGCGGCGAGTCGGAGAGCGCGCTGTCCGCGATGGTGTTCGGCCAGTACTTCCCCAATCCGGGGATGTTCGGCGCGGGCGCGGGCGCGACCTTCTCCGTCTCGCCCTGGGCTGCGGCGGGCGTGGAGGCGTTCGGCACGGCCATTCTCGCGCTGGTCATCTTCGCGCTGGTGGACGCGCGCAACACCGGCCTCACGGCCAAGTCGCTTGCCCCCTTCCTCATCGGCTTCACCGTCGCCGTGCTCATCGGGCTGTTCGCCCCGCTCACCCAAGCGGGGTGGAATCCCGCGCGCGACTTCGGCCCGCGCCTGATCACGCTGTTCGCCGGGTGGGGCGCAGTGGCCATTCCAGGCCCGTCCAACGGCTTCTGGGTCTACACCGTCGGGCCGATGCTCGGCGCGCCCATCGGCGCCCTGCTCTACGACGTCCTCATACGCCCTGCCCTGCCCGAACGCAGCAGCGGCGCCGACGGAGACGCGCTATGACCGACCCCTACGTCCTCTTCGTGTGCGTGCACAACGCGAGGCGCTGGCCCCGCCAATCCCTGCTTGACTTGCTCGCCACGCGCGGCACCTGACACAGCCCCTTACCCTGCTATCCTGCGCCCGCGTCCCGCTATCCCGAAAGGAGGCCCCTTATGCCGCAAACCATCTGGACTGCCTTGCTCGGCGCCGAGGTCAAGTTCATCGACGGCGCCAAGTACCGCACCCGCATCGTCGAGGCGGGGCGCGAGCACGAGACGACCCTCGTCATGGCGCACGGGGGCGGTGGCCACCTCGAGACCTTCGCCTACAACGTGATGCCGCTGGCGGAGCACTTCCACGTCATCGGCATGGAGATGGTCTGCCACGGCCTCTCGACCGTTCCCGACGTGGTGGACGACTTCAACGCGCTGGTGTCCGAGCAGGTGCTGGACGTGATGGACGCGCTCGGCCTGGAGAAGGTGTGGATCCACGGCGAGGCGGGCGGCGGCTCGGGCATCACGCCGCTGGTGATGGAGCATCCCGAGCGGTTGCACGGCGTCATCTTCGAATCGGGCATCGCGGTCAACCTCAAAGAGGGAACCTACGCACCGCCCGCGCCGCCCGTCGGCGGGATGACGATGCGCGACCGCACGCTCCAACTGCTCGACAACCCGACGTGGGAGGGCATCCACGCGCGGTTGCTGATGGTGATGCACCGCGACCACCCCGAGCGCGTTACGGACGAGTTGGTGGACGTGCGGCTCGCCCACTACTCCCGCCCCTCGACGAACGAAGGGCAGCGCAAGTACTACTCCCGCCCCAACGCGGCGTCCCACAACTACACGGAGGAGCAGATAGCGACGATTCAACTCCCCGTGCTGGTGCTGTGGTGCGACGGCAACAGCGGCCTCGGCCCGGACGCGGGCGAGCGGGTGGCGAGCATCATCCCCAACGCGCAGTTCATGCTGATGCCCGAGACGGGCTGGTGGGCGCACTGGGAGAAGCCGGAGCTGTTCAACGCCGCCGTAACCCGGTTCATCAAAGGCGAGCGGGTAGCGTAGCGCGCTACCCGCGCCGTTTCCGCGGAGGAGATCTTCGCGCAGCAACCCGTCGCCCACCCCCACT
>JAPPFU010000021.1 GCA_028875085.1 Chloroflexota bacterium | reverse complement strand
GGCCCGCGCCTCCGAGCGGGCGGGGCGGGCGGCGGGGCGCGCCACACGCCAGGGCATCCGCGACCTGAGCGCCGCCTTCAGCGCATACCGCGCCGCCCGCGCCGAGCGGCGCGCAGCGGCGCAGCAGCTAGAGGCCGACCACCCCGCAGTCAACGGCAACGGGCGCATAGCCCACGAAACGGCGGACGCCGGCGCCAACGGACGCAGGGATTGGGATGCCGAACTCGACGACCTCCTGGACGAAGCGGAGGGCGCCGAAGAGGGCGCCGACGAGCGCGAGGAGGCGCCCGAGCCCGTCAGGGCGCGCGTCGAGCCGCCCAAGGATTGGCTATTGCCGCGGACGGACGTGCTGACCGAAACGCAAGCGCCCACAGTGAGCAGCAAGGAGCAAACCACCGTCGCGCGCCTCATCGAGGAGACGCTGTTCGAGCACCGCGTCGAGGTGCGAGTGGCGGAGATCAGGCCGGGGCCGACGGTGACGATGTACGGCCTGGTGCCTGGCTGGAACCGCCAGGCACGGCGCGGCAAGGACGGACAGCAGGGCGAGCCGGAGATGCGCAACCGCGTGCGCGTGGACGCCATCCTGGCGCGGGAGAAGGACCTGGCGCTGGCGCTCGCGGCGCCCAGTCTGCGCATCGAGGCGCCCGTGCCGGGCGAGTCGGTCGTCGGCGTGGAGGTGCCCAACCGCGCCTCGACGCCCGTCTCCATGCGTTCGGTCATCGAGTCGGACGAGTACAAGGCGGTCACCGACGACGGCGGGCTGGCCATCGCGCTGGGCCAAGCGTCGGCAGGCGAGCCGATGGTCATCGACCTGCTGAAGATGCCCCACCTGCTCATCGCGGGGGCGACGGGCAGCGGCAAGAGCGTGTGCATGAACACCATCATCTGCTCGCTCATCATGAGCCGCCAGCCCAGGGACGTGCGCATGGTGCTGGTGGACCCCAAGCGGGTGGAGTTGACGCCGTACAACGGCATCCCGCACTTGGTTACGCCGGTAGTGGTGGAGCCCGACCGGGTGGTGCGCCTGCTGCGCGGGGCGATCCAGGAGATGCTGCGGCGCTACAAACTGCTGGAAGAGGCGGGCGTGCGCAACATCAAGTCGTACAACCAGAGCTCCAAGGCTGTCGAGCATATGCCCTACCTCGTCATCTGCATCGACGAGCTGGCCGACCTGATGATGACCTCGTCATTCGACGTGGAGCAGGGCATCTGCCGCTTGGCGCAGTTGGGGCGCGCCACGGGCATCCACCTCATCGTCGCCACGCAGCGCCCCTCCGTGGACGTGGTGACCGGCCTCATCAAGACGAATCTGCCCAGCCGCATCTCCTTCGCCGTGGCCTCGCAGATCGACTCGCGCACCATCCTCGACTCCGCCGGCGCGGAGCGGCTGCTGGGCAGGGGCGACATGCTGTTCCTGTCCGCCGACGCCGCCAAGCCGCGCCGCGTCCAGGGCGTCTACATCAGCGACGACGAGTCGGCCGTCCTCGCCAACCACTGGCGCATGCAGAACGGGCCTCCTGTCCCCGCCATCGACCTCGACGCCCTCGCCGCCGAGGCGGAGAGCGCGAGCGTGGGCGCCGGCGGCGGGGACGAAGACCTGAGCGAGGGCGGGGAGGACACGCTGCTGCAGCGCGCCATACAGCTGGCCACCACCAACCGCCAGATATCCACGTCGCTGCTGCAGCGCCGCCTGCGGATCGGCTATCCCCGCGCCGCGCGGCTGATGGATCAGCTTGAGGACGAGGGCATCGTCGGCGCGGCTTCCGAGCCGGGCAAGCCGCGTCCCGTCATCTACACGCCCGACGACGACTAGTCTGTCCTTCCCTTGCAGTCGGGCGTACCATCGGACCTCCGATGACCACCTCCCGGACAGAGGCCTTCGCCCAACGGCTTCCCTTCTACTACGGCTGGCTCATCGTCGGCGCGCAGTTCCTGGCCGTGATGGCCGTCGCGGGCCCCACCACCTGGGCCTTCGGTGTGTTCGTCGTGCCAATGGAGGAGGAGCTCGGTTGGAGCCGCGGCACCCTCTTTGGCGCCGTTGCCGTGCGCATGCTCATCGGCGTGGGCCTCATGCCCTTCATGAGCCGCCTGATGGACAAGCCCCGTTGGCCCCTCATTCTGATGGTCTCCACCAGCGTCGTCTACGCGATCTCCCTCATGCTGGTCGCCGCCGTCCAGAACGTCTTCCAGTACTATCTCGTCTTCGCCATCCTGGGCGGGCTTGGCGCCGGGGGCGCCGGCGGAGGCCTCTACCAGGCGCTGGTCCCCAAGTGGTTCGTCACGAAGCGGGGCCGCGCCGTCGCCTTCGGATCGATGGGCTCGTCCCTTGCCGCACTGACCGCGCCCCTCTACATCGGCCTGCTGGTGGACGGACTCGGCTGGCGCCCCGCCTGGTTCGTCACCGGGGTCATCATGTTCGTCATCATGGTCCCCATCGCCATGCTGGTGCGGCGCGAACCGGAGGACATCGGCTTGCTCCCCGACGGTGCGAGCGCCCCGGCGTCGCCCCGCGGCCAGCCCACGGCTGCGCGCGACGTTAGCTTCAGTGTGGGCGAGGCGCTCCGTTCACCGACGACATGGCTCCTGATGGCCGCCACCATCATCATCTCGGGGTCGCTCCAGGGGCTGGGGTCGAGTTGGATCAACCACTACCAGGACTCGGGCCTCTCCAGCGAATCGGCGCGCCTCGCCGTCTCGGCCTACGGCCTGTTCGCCATCGTGGGCCGCATCGTGTGGGGACTGGCGGCGGAGCGTGTCCACATCAGGCGCGTGTTCCTGTTCGCCTGCGTCGTGACGGGCCTGCCGCTCCTCATCCTCCTGAACGCGACGACCCTGTGGATGGCGATGCTGTATGCGGCGCTCGCAGGGCTCAGCCTCGGGGGGTTCGTGTCGATCCAGGCGCTCATCTGGGCCGACTATTTCGGCCGACGCAACCTGGGCGCCATCCGCGCCTACTTCGCTACTCCTTCACTCTACGCGGCGGCCGCGGGCCCGTGGTGGATAGCGTTCGTCCACGACACCCTGGGCGGGTACGAGTGGGCGTACTGGATCATGTTCATTAACTGGCTGGTGGCCGCGGGCCTCGTCTACCTTGCGCGGCCCCTCCGCACGCGGGACGAGGTCGCGCCAGCGCCCACGCCTGCGGGTTCTTAGCCCTCCGCCGCCTTGACGGCGGCGACCTGCTCCGGCATGCGCTCGAGGCGCTCGAGTTGGGCGCGCGCGCCCGCCCAGACCGCGGTGTACTCCTCCTCCACTTCCGCCAGGGACAAGACCGGGGCGCGCGTCTGCTCCTTGTAGCCGGAGCGTAGCGCCACGGCGCCCAGGTAGGGCAGCGCCAGCTCCTCGGCGAGGTCGCGGCCTGCGCCTTCACCAAACACTTCGCCGCTGAAGTTCTCCACCACACCCAGCACGTTCACGTTCAGTTTGCGGATCATGTTGATGGAGCGCTTGGCGTCCATCGCCGCGAGGGCTTGGGGCGTCGTCACCACTACGAACCCGTCCATCGACAGCACCTGCATCACCGTTAGCGGCGCGTCCGAGGTGCCTGGCGGCATATCGACCACCAGAAAGTCGAGGTCGCCCCAGTCGGTCATCTGGAGGAACTGGTTGATGGCGTTGTGGATCATCGGGCCGCGCCAGATGATGGCCTCGTCCTCCTTCTCTTGGAAGAAGGCCATGGAGACCACCTTCACCCCGTCCATCTGCGGCGGGGTCAGGCGGCCCTCCTCGACCAGCGGGCGCTCCGTTACGCCGAGCACCTTGTGCGCGTTGGGGCAGTCGATGTCGGCGTCGAGCAGGCCGACCTGGTAGCCCTGCTTGGCGAGGTAGGCAGCGAGGTTGACGGCGACGGTCGTCTTGCCGACGCCGCCCTTGCCGCTGTAGACGCCGATCTTGGTCTTGATCCGGTCGAGGGAGCGGCTGATCTGGCGGCGCTGTTCCCACTGGCGCTTGATCTGCGCGAGGCGCGCCTGGCGCTGCTCCTCCGTCATCTGCTGCTGCATCGCGCGGCTGCCTCCTGCTTGCGGCTAGGGTAGCGCCACTCGCGCGCCGTAAGGGGCGCTCCGCGCGGCTCCGCTCTCCGGACAATGATGTGGGAAGGCGCGGCGGGGCGCTAGTCGTCGATGCCGAGGAGCTTCTTGCCCTCCTCGGAGATGAGGTCGGGGCTCCATGGCGGCTCGAAGACCACCTCGACGCTCACGTCGTTCACCCCGTCGACGTCGGCCACCGCCCACTCCGCCTGCTGCGCGATGAAGTGGCCCATCCCGCACCCGGCGGCGGTGAGCGTCATCTTCACGCTCACGTTGCTCGCCTCGTCCACGTCCACGCTGTAGACCAGACCGAGGTCTACGATGTTGACCGGAATCTCCGGGTCGTAGACATCCTTCAGCGCGTCCGTTACCTCTTCGGCACCGACCTGCTTTTTGGTCGTCATAGGGGGAGTCTAGGGAAAGTCGACCTTAATTGTCAACTTTAGCGGCGCGCCGGAATGGGGCGCTCCCGGTCTACGACCGCGCCTCCTGGCTGCGAATCACCGACGCGATTAGCACCTCGGCACCATCCGCCGTGGGCGCGGCGGCGAAGTAGAAGGCCGCACCATAGGTTTTCACCACGAGGTGCGCCCTGTCTTGCAGGCTGCGCCGCCATACGCGCTCCCCCTCCACCTCCGCCTCCTCCAGCCCCAGTTGCCCGGCGAAGCGTCCGGTAAGCGTGCCGATGAGGAGGGCGGGATAGCGCGACTTGGTTGCCGCGATGGCGCCTATCCCGGCCTCGCGCAGCGAATCGGGCGTCGCCCCTGGGCGCAGGGTGTCGGGGCGCTCGGCGTAGACGGCGAAGGCAATCGTGTCGATGCGGGCGAGGTCGAACGCTTGCTCCAGGTCCGGCGCGCCCTCCCACGCCAGCGCGGCCAGGTCGTTGGCGACGCCGGCAGCGTTGCGCACGAATCCCGCCGCCAACGGCCGGCCCGGCGGCGATTCGGGCAGTAGGCGCAGCGCCCGCCACGCTTCGGGATAACGCGACTCGACGGTCTCGCGCCGCTCAAGGCGCCAGCCCGCCGCCACCTCGTCCGCCCACGCGCCCGGCTCTCCCGCTATCGCCAAGACAAGCCCATCTGCCATGGCCCACGCGCCCGACTGCCCGCCCATCCACTCCGCCGCGGCCTGCGTTTGCGACGCCGTGTCCAACTCCAGCCGCGCCGCCTGCTCCGTGCTCGGCGCGGTCACGGCGCCTTCCGCGCGGCGGACGGCGAACGGCGGGGCGTCCGCCGGGCCACCGAACGCGGCGGCTTCAACGGGGATCGCGTAGCCGGGGTCGGCGTAGACGTAGGCGTTCAACTCCACCGGGGGAACGCCCCTCTCGGCAAAGCCCGGGGGAAGCGCGGGGGCGCCCTCCTTGCCGCCGCCGCAAGCAGCCCCGGCGACGACGGACGCGGCCAGCAGGAGCGCGGCGAGCGCTCGGCGCACTAGGCGGGCGTCCGTCCGGCGCGTTCGCCCCGCTCTCCGCGCATGACTACCTCTTGGGCGGTCATCAAGCGCTTGAGCTCGATCATCTCGTCGCGGAGGGCGGCGGCCTTCTCGAACTCGAGATTCTTGGCGGCGTTGCGCATCTCCGATTCGAGCTCCTTGACGGCGCGGGCGAGGTCGTCCTTGGACATCTCGCGCCGCACGTTGTAAGCCGCCTTGGGTTCGGCGACTTCGCGGATGCGCTCGGTGATGTCGTGCACCGCCTTCTGGATGCCCTCGGGCCGGATGCCGTTCTCCGTGTTGAAGCGCTCCTGAAGTTCGCGGCGGCGGTAGGTCTCGTCGATGCACTGGCGCATCGAATCGGTAATGCGGTCGGCGTACATCACCACGTGGCCCTCGACGTGCCGCGCCGCTCTGCCGACGGTCTGGATGAGCGAGGTGGAGGAGCGCAGGTAGCCCTCCTTGTCGGCGTCCAGAATCGCCACCAGGCTCACTTCGGGGAGGTCGAGGCCTTCGCGCAGCAGGTTGATGCCCACCACCACGTCGTAAACGCCCAGGCGCAGGTCGCGCAGTATCTCGATGCGCTCCAGCGTGTCGATCTCCGAGTGGAGGTAGTGCACTTTCACGTTCATCTCGCGCAGGTAGTCGGTCAGTTCCTCCGCCATGCGCTTGGTGAGGGTCGTAACCAGCGCGCGCTGCCCTTTGGCGACGCGGCGGGCAATCTGGTCGAGCAGGTCGTCGATCTGCCCCATGGTCTGCTTCACCTCGATGGTGGGGTCGAGCAGTCCCGTGGGACGGATGACCTGCTCGACCACGCGCTCGGAGCGCTGTATCTCGTAGGCGCTCGGCGTTGCGGAGACGAACAGCGCCTGATTGATGCGCAGCTCCACTTCGTCGAAGTTCAGCGGGCGGTTGTCCAGCGCCGACGGCAGGCGGAAGCCGAAGTCGACCAGCACGTTCTTGCGGGACATGTCGCCGTGGTACATCGCGCGCAGTTGAGGGATGGCCATGTGCGATTCGTCGAGTATCAGCAGGAAGTCGTCGGGGAAGTAGTCGAGCAGCGTCCAGGGCGCGCTGTGGCGGGGGCGGCGGCCTAGCGGCTGCGAGTAGTTCTCGACGCCGGCGCAGTAGCCCGTCTCGCGCAGCATCTCTACGTCGTAGCGCGTGCGGTGTTCGAGGCGCTGCGCCTCGAGCACTCTGCCCTGCTCGCGGAAGAAGGCGAGGCGCTCTTCGAGCTCCGACTCGATGTCCGCGATGGCGGCGTCGATCTTCTCGGCGGAGGTTACGAAGTGCTTGGCGGGGTAGATGTCGATGCGCTGGCGGTCAGCCAGCAGCTCTCCGGTGAGAGGGTCGAGCTCCACGATGCGCTCCACCTCGTCACCGAAGAACTCGATGCGCACCGCCGCGTCTTCGTACGCGGGCAGCAGCTCCAGCGTGTCGCCGCGGATGCGGAAGCGCGTGCGGGCGAGGTCGAAGTCGTTGCGCTCGTACTGCATCTCGATCAGGCGGCGGACGAGGCGGTTGCGGTTCTTGCGCTCGCCCCGCCGGACGGTCTCGACGAAGGAGTAGTACTCGTCCGGGGAGCCGAGGCCGTAGATGCAGGAGACGGAGGCGACGATGAGGACGTCGCGGCGCGTCATCAGGGCGCGGGTGGCCGAGTGGCGCAGTTTGTCGATCTCGTCGTTGACGTCGGCGTCCTTCTCGATGTAGGTGTCGGTCTTGGCGACGTAGGCCTCCGGCTGGTAGTAGTCGTAGTAGGAGACGAAGTACTCGACGGCGTTCTTGGGGAAGAAGTCGCGGAACTCGCTGGCCAACTGCGCGGCGAGCGTCTTGTTGGGCGCGATGACCAGCGTCGGGCGCTGCACCCCTTCCACGATCTTCGCCATGGAGTAGGTCTTGCCCGAGCCGGTTACGCCCAACAGCGTCTGGTAGTGGAGACCCTCCAGCACGCCCTCGGTGAGTTGGCGGATGGCATCGGGCTGGTCGCCGCGCGGCACGAAGTCCGCCGTCACCTCGAACGGGGTGCTCGCGTCAATCATCTCCGGCATCGTCGCCACGCTTAGTCCTCCGTCAGCCGCCGCAACAGCGCCTGTAGGCGGGGCGCATCCTTCAGCGCCTCACGCATGTCGTCGAGCGCGTCGGCGTCCATCATCGCCGGGCCGCGCCCGAAGCGCGGGCCGTGGTAGTAGCAGAAGCGCACCGTCTCCGAGCCGTCCTCGTACTTGAGCAGCTGGATGGTCGGTTCGGTGTAGGGCGTCTCGATGGACGCCTCCTCGACGACCATGCCCTTGCCCCAATGGAACGCAAAGGGGCGCGGAACGGGCCGGGCGCCGACGGCCCCGGCGTGTGCCTGTTCGCTCATGCGCGCCTCCCGGCTGACGAGCCGCCCGCCTATTCTACGCCGATGCGCGGCAGCGAGGCGGCCGCTACCCCTGTCCCATCCGTTGGAGCGCGCGACGCACCCTATCCTCCACCGGTAGGTCGGCCTCGCGCTCGACGGAGAGCGCCTGGCGCGCCTCGGAGGCGGCGAAGCCGAGGCTGACCAAGAAGTCGAGGGCGGGGTCGCCCGTCGCGCGGGCGCCTGGGACTATCGGCTCGGCGCGCGTCTCCACCTCCAACTTCTGGCGCAGTTCGAGGATGAGGCGCTCGGCGGTGCGCTTGCCAACGCCCGGGGCGCGGGCGAGCGCCACGATGTCCTCCGACACGATGGCCGCCGCCGCCTCTCCCGCCGGCAGGGCGGAGAGCAGGCCGAGGGCGACGCGCGGGCCGACGCCGCTGACGCCGATGAGCAACTCGAACAGCCGCTGCGCCTGCGGTTCGAGGAAGCCGTAGAGTTGGAGGTCGTCCTCGCGCACCACCAGGTAGGTGTGCAGGCGCACCGGCGCGCCCTCGTCGCCCATGGACGCCAGGTCGAACGCCGACGCATAGACCTTAAGCGTTACGCCGCCGACGACCACCAGCGCGTGGTCGGCGCCTTTGGCGGCGATGGCTCCGGCGATTCCGGCGATGAGGCTCATCGGACGGGCGCCTGCGTACGTTGCGCCGTGCGCCAGTGCTGGAGGTGGCAGAGCGCGATGGCGAGCGCGTCGGAGGCGTCGTCGGCCATCGGCTCAGCGGGCAGGGAGAGGAGGAGGCGGAGGGAGCGTTGGAGTTGCGCCTTGGTGCTCGCGCCGTAGTCGGCGACCGCGTGCTTCACCTGCGACGGCGCGTAGCGGTGCACCTCGATGCCCGCATCGGCGGCCACCAGCAGCGCGAGCGCCTGCGCCTGACCGACGGCGACAGCGGACTTGGCGCCGCGCTCCGGCGCGACGAACGGCTCTTCCACGGCGAGGTGGTCGGGGCGCCAGCGGCGCGCGACCTCCGCCAGGCCGGTGTGCAGGACGTGCAGTCGCCGCTCGATAGGGTCGCGGCGCGCCGCCTCCAGACAGCCCGCCTCGAGGCAGCGGCGGGCGGGGCCGTCCACTTCGATCACGCCGTAGCCGAGGCGATGGGTGCCCGGGTCAACGCCAAGGATGCGCATGGGGTGAGCATCACCCACCGCGCCGCCTTGCGGCAAGTGGGCGCGCATCGCGCACGCGCCGAAAGGGAGCGGCACTCTACGCCCGGCGGGGGCGGGAGCGCTCGGCGCTGTCGAGGTAGATTGTTACCGGGCCGTCGTTGACGAGGGAGACCTGCATCATCTCTTGGAAGCGGCCCGTGCGGACGGTGAGGCCAGCCGCCTCGAAGCGCGCCGCCGCTCGTTCGAACATCTCGCGCGCTTGGGCGGGCGGGGCGGCGGCGGTGAAGCCGGGCCGACGGCCCCGGCGGGTGTCGGCGTAAAGGGTGAACTGACTCACCAGCAGCGCTTCGCCGCCAACGTCCAGCACAGAGTGGTCGAGGCGCCCCGCCTCGTCGGGGAAGATACGCAGGTTGGCCGTCTTGTCGGCGAGGTAGGCGGCATCCTCGTCGGTGTCGTCCGCGCCGACGGCGAGCAGCACCAGCAGGCCGGGGCCGATGCGGGCGACCTCGCGCCCTTCGACGCTGACGGCGGCGTGAGCGACACGCTGGATGACCGCCCGCACCGGCCTAGTCGTCGGATGACGAGGACGGCGTCGAGGCGGACGAGGAGGAGGAAGATGCTCCGGAGTTGGCGCCGACGCTCGGCTGCTTGCGGGCGTAGTCGGTGGTGTAGAAGCCAGAGCCTTTGTAGATCACGGGCGCAGGGCGGTAGACGCGGCGCGAAGGCCGGTCGCAGCGGGGGCAGCGCGAGATGGGGTCGTCGTGGAAGCTCTGGCGCACCTCGAAGTCGTGGCCAGCCTCGCATGCGTACTCGTAGATGGGCATAGGGGGCGCCGCCGGATCAACGCTCGGCGGTCTAGACACACAATGGTGCCGTGAACGGGGGCGATTGTCAATGCGCGGGCGGCGCGGGTACGGGCGAGGCGCGGGCCAACGGGCGCCTGACAGGGGTTGCTTGACAGGCGCGGCGCCGGCTCATACGATTGCGCCGTTGGCACTCGGCGCGTGTGAGTGCTAACAGACTACCCAATCGTTTGCCAGTGCGCCGCAAGGGCGCCTGGAGGAAGAAGGAGGCAAGCGTGGCTCGAACACTGTCGCCGCTAGGCGACCGCATCGTCGTCCAGGCGGTGGAGCAGGAGGCGCAGACGAGGAGCGGGCTCGTGATTCCGGACAGCGCCAAGGAGCGCCCACAGGAGGGGACCGTGATTGCGGTCGGCCCCGGGCGCGTCACGGACGAGGGCCGGCGGATCGAGATGGACGTGAAGGCGGGCGACACGGTCGTCTATTCCAAGTTCGCCGGCACGGAGTTCAGCGAGGACGGAGAGGACTACCTGATCCTGTCCGAGCGCGACGTGCTGGCCAAGGTCAGCTAAGGAGAAGGAGAACGCATGGCTAAGCAGATCGTCTTCAGCGACGAGGCGCGCCGGTCGCTCAAGGAGGGCATGGACGTTCTGGCCAACACGGTCAAGGTCACCCTCGGCCCGCGCGGGCGCAACG
>JAPPFU010000198.1 GCA_028875085.1 Chloroflexota bacterium | reverse complement strand
CAGCGGGCTGGTGCTCGGGACCATCGTGGTCGAGGCGCCGCTGCCGAGCGGGGCGGGGCTCGCCGTTGGGAGCGTGACTCTGTGCGCTCCTCGTAGGCGCCCCAAGCGCCGCACGCTTGGCAGCGGCCTTGCCACTTGGGGGATTCGTGGCCGCAGCCAGCGCAGACGAAGGCGGTGCGGGCGCGTTGGGTGGATGTCACGATGCTGCTCCTTGACGACTGCCGCGCGCCTGGCAGCGCTCCCGCTACGGCCATGCGAAAGAGGGGGAGCCTTGCTTGGCTCCCCCTCTTGTATACGACGGGCTGGGCTTCGCGCTAGGAGGCGGTGGCAACCTGCTCGGGGTGGACCTCGATGGCGCCGTCCTTGACGTCGACCATCACGGTCTGGCCTGGCTCGTACTTGCCGGCCAACACCTCCTCGGACAGGCGGTCTTCGATCTCCTGCTGGATGACCCTGCGCAGCGGACGCGCTCCGAACTTGGGGTCGTAGCCCTTCTCGCCGAGCCACTCTTTGGCCTCGGCGGAGACCTCGAGGCTGAGGCCCTTCTCGAGCATGGGCTTGCGCACCTCATTGAGCATGAGGTCGACGATTTGGACGATGTGCTCCTTGGAGAGGGCGTGGAAGACGATCTGGGCGTCCACGCGGTTGAGGAACTCGGGGCGGAAGAAGCGCTTCACCTCGTCCATCACCTTGTCGCGCATGCGCGCGTACTCCTGCTCCGCCGTCTGCGCCTCGTCGCTCTTGACGGCGAAGCCGAGGGAGGCATCGGTGCGGATGAGGTCGGAGCCGATGTTGCTGGTCATGATGATGATGGTGTTGCGGAAGTCGACCTTGCGCCCCTTGGCGTCCGTCAGGTGGCCGTCATCGAAGATCTGCAGCAGGATGTTGAAGACCTCCGGGTGGGCCTTCTCGATCTCGTCCAGCAGGATGCAGGAGTAGCTGCGGCGGCGCACGGCGTCCGTAAGCTGACCGCCCTCCTCGTAGCCGATGTAGCCCGGAGGCGCGCCGACGAGCCGCGCGACGGTGTGGCGCTCCATGAACTCCGACATGTCCAGCCGGATCATGGCGTCCTCGGAGCCGAACATGAACTCAGACAGCGCGCGCACCAACTCAGTCTTGCCGACGCCGGTGGGGCCGAGGAAGAGGAAGGAGCCGATGGGCCGGCGGATGTCCTTGAGGCCGGCGCGGGCGCGGCGCACGGCCTTGGAGATGGCGACGATAGGCTCCTGCTGGCCGATGATGCGCTTGTGCAGCGCGTCTTCCATGTGCAGCAGGCGCTCCGTCTCTTCAAGGGCCAGCCGCGTCACCGGCAAGCCCGTCCACATGCTCACCACCTCGGCGATCTCCTCCGATGAGACAACCGCCGCCTCGGGGTCGCTGGACTCTTGCCACTCTTGCTGGAGGCGCTCCAGCTTCTCGGCCAGCTGGAGTTCGCGGTCGCGCTGCTCGGCGGCGTACTCGTACTGCTGCGCGGCGATGGCCTCGTCCTTCTCGCGGCGCACCGTCTCCAGCACCTTCTTGGTCTCCTTGACGGAGAGGGGGGTGCCGCTGTGGCGGATGCGGACGCGCGAGCCGGCCTCGTCCATCAGGTCGATGGCCTTGTCGGGGAGATAGCGGTCAGCGATGTAGCGGGAGGCGAGGTTGGCGGCGGATTCGAGCGCCTCGTCCTTGATCTCCACGCTGTGGTGCTCCTCGAACTTGACCTTGATGCCGCGGAGTATCTCCACCGTCTCATCGACGGACGGCTCGTCCACGTGGACAGGCTGGAAGCGGCGCTCGAGAGCGGGGTCGCGCTCCACGTACTTGCGGTAGTCGTCGAGGGTGGTCGCGCCGATGGTCTGGAGTTCGCCGCGGGCGAGGGAGGGCTTGAGTATGTTGGCGGCGTCGACGGCGCCTTCGGCGGCGCCTGCCCCAACCATCGTGTGCATCTCGTCGATGAACAGGATGCAGTTGGAGGCGCTCTTGATCTCCTCCACCACCTTCTTCAGGCGCTCCTCGAACTCGCCCCGGTACTTGGTGCCGGCCACCAGCGCGCCCATGTCGAGGGTCACCACGCGACGGTTGGAGAGCGACTCGGGCACGTCGCCGGAGACGACGCGCTGGGCGAGCGCCTCGACGATGGCGGTCTTGCCCACGCCCGGCGGGCCGATGAGCACGGGGTTGTTCTTCGTGCGCCGGCTGAGTATCTGGATGACGCGGGCGATCTCTTGGTTGCGGCCGATGACGGGGTCGAGCTTGTTGGCGCGCGCGGCCTGGGTGAGGTCGATGCCCAACTGGTCAAGAGTGGGCGTTCGCGTGCTGCGCCCGCTCTGCGTCTGGCCCTGGGAGACGCTCTGGTTGAGGATGCGGGTGGTCTCGGTGCGCACCTTCTCGAGGGAGACGCCGAGGCTCTCGAGGACGCCGGCGGCGACGCCCTCGCCCTCGCGCATGATGCCGATGAGCAGGTGCTCGGTGCCGATGTAGTGGTGGTTGAGGCGCCGCGCCTCGTCCACCGCGAGCTCGATGACCTTCTTGGCGCGCGGGGTGAGGCCGATGTCGCCCGGGGAGGGGCGCTCGCCGCGCCCGATGATGAACTCGACGGCGGAGCGCACCTTGGAGAGCTCGATGCCCAGGCTGGTCATCACGCGAGCGGCGACGCCGTCCGTCTCGCGGGCCAGGCCGAGCAGCACGTGCTCGGTGCCGATGTAGTTGTGGTTGAAGCGCTGCGCCTCCTCCTGTGCGAGGGAGAGGACGCGCCGCGCCCGTTCCGAGAACTTTTCGAATCTGCTTGCCATGGTGCGTTGCTCCAGACGGCGCCCGAAGGCGGCATAAGGATGGAGGCCTTCCCGCTAGACTATCTGATACTCCTCTACCTGCTTCACGCTCAACCCGATTCGCTGCCGCACATGGTCGACGCTTACGACGCGCAGGGTGAGGGTGTCGCCTACCTGAACGACCTCCTTTGGGTGCCTGATGTGACGGTCGGTCAACTCAGACACGTGAATCAGCCCTTCGATAGTGTCCTCCAAGCGCGCGAAGGCGCCGAAGTCCATCAGTTTCGTGATAGTGCCGGTCACCAACTGGCCTTGCTCGAAGCGGTCGCGCGCCATCTCCCAAGGCGTCGGCCCCAACCGCCGCAGGCTCAAGGCGATGCGCCGGTTCTCGCGGTCGACGCGCAGCACGTAGACGTCCGTCTCCTGTCCCACGCTCAGCACGTCGCCGACGGAGGACACGGGCGCCCACGATATCTCGGAGATGTGGATAAGGCCGTCGGCGCCGCCGATGTCCACGAACGCGCCGAAGGAGGAGATGCCCGTTACGCGCCCCTTGCGCACGTCGCCCTCTTGGAGTTCGTCCAGGAGCTTGTCCTTCTCGCCCTCGCGGCGCTCGCGCTGAGCGGCGCGCTCCGAGAGGACAGCGCGGTTGCGGCGGCGGTTGACCTCGAGCACCTTCAGGGGCAACTCCTCGCCCACGCGCTGAGCCATCGCCTCGGCGGGGTCGCTGCTCTGGGGCAGCACCAACTGCGATAGCGGGATGAAGGCTTGCAGCCCCTCCACGTCCACCACTGCGCCGCCCCTGTTGTGGCCGGTGATGCGCCCTTGCACCAGTTCTCCGCTCTTGCTCAACTGCTCCAGCGTTCGCCACGTCTCCTGGCTCCGCGCTCGATCGTAGGAGAGCAGCGCTTGGCCCTCCCGCCCGGCGGCGTCGAGGACGTAGACGAAGATGCTTGCGCCGGGCTGGTAGCGTTCGGCCAGCTCCGGCGTCATGCTGCGCATCTCACGCTGGGGAATCACCCCCTCCGACTTGTGGCCGATGGAGACCAGGACGCCGTCTTGGTCGACGCGCATAACCTGCCCCTCCACGACTTCGCCGCGCCGGAGTTCCCGCAGGGAAGGGGAATCCTCCAGCAGCTCCGCCATGCTCGGCTGGTCATCCTTATCGTTGTCGTCTCCGTTCACGGCGCGACACCACACTTCCGCCCTTCTCAGGCAGTAGTCATTCTAAGGTCAACGCTGCCGCAGTGTAAACCCTGCGCCCGCCCTGGCTTGCCCTGTCTGCTCCGCGCCCTCTCCGTTCGTCCTGATGGGAATTGAAGGGAGGCGGAGAGGCGGCGGCGCTGGGCGCGCAAAAGCCCGGGCGCGGAGGCCCGGGCTTGGTCTGCATCGTTGGCCCTGGCGGCGGCCTATTTTCCCGGCGGGTCGCCCCGCAAGTATCGTCGGCGCTGGAGCGTTTCACTTCCGTGTTCGGGATGGGAACGGGTGGTTCCACTCCGCTCTAGCCACCAAGACCGCCGCTATCCTACCAAGCCGCGCCCGCGCCGGTCAACCGCTCCGCGCTGCGCTGCGCGTCCCGTCGGGTGTAGGCTTAGCGCGCCATGATGCTGAACACCGACATCGGCGCGATCGGCGTGCTGTGCAGCGGCGGGGACGCGCCGGGGATGAACGCGTGCGTGCGCGCCGTCGTCCGCGCCGCGCTCTACAGGGGCGTGAAGGTCTGGGGCGTCTACGACGGCTACAACGGCCTGGTGCGCCGCGAGATCGAGGAGCTCGACTCGGCCAAGGTCGCGGGCCTGCTCCAGCGCGGCGGCAGCATCCTCGGCTCCGGGCGCTGCCCCGAGTTCCATGAAGCGGACGTGCGCGCGCAGTGCGCCGCCTACGTGCGCGAGGCGGACCTCGGCGGCCTGGTAGTCATCGGCGGCGACGGCTCGCTCGCGGGCGCGATGGAGCTCCACCGCATGGGCATCCCCGTCGTAGCCGTTCCCGCCACCATCGACAACGATATGCCGGGCACGGAGATCACCATCGGGACGGACACCGCCATCAACACGGCGGTGGAGGCTATCGACCGCCTCAGCGACACCGCCTCGTCCCACAACCGCGCCATCATCGTCGAGGTGATGGGCAGGCACTGCGGCTACCTGGCCGTCCAATCGGGCATCGCCACCGGCGCGGAGATGATCATCACGCCGGAGCGCCCCATCGAGCTCCAGTCCGTCTTCGACGAGATGACCAACGCGGAGCGGCGCGGCAAGAACCGCTTCATGATCGTGCTGGCGGAGGGGGCGCAGTGGCACGCCAGCGAGTTGACGCGCCTGATCAATGAGGCCGACAACCCCTACGACGCGCGGTTCACCATCCTCGGCTACATCCAACGGGGCGGCGCGCCCTCACGCTTCGACCGCATCCTGGCGACGCGCATGGGCGTGAGCGCCGTGGAGGCGCTGCTCACCGGTGTCTCAGGCGTGCTCACCGCGTGGAGCCACAACCGCGTCGAACTCGTCCCTGGCGACGACTTGCCGGAGCGCGCCGACCCGTGGGGCGAGACGCTGACGCGCATCCAGCGCATCTCCACGCGCTAACGCCGCTCTAGACCCGCGCCCAGGGCGTGGACGCGGCGGCGCCCGTTCGCGTATACTGGCGGTCTACCCTTGGGGAACCCCCGCTACGAGGCATCGACTTATGGACGCCCGCGAGGCTGTGGCGCTTGAGCGCAACGAGAAGATCGCCGACTTCCGCCCCGGCGACACCGTGAAGGTGAACGTGTGGATCCGGGAGGGCGACCGCCAGCGCCAGCAGTCCTTCCAGGGCGTCGTCATCCGCAAGCGGGAGGGCGGGCAGAGCGCGTCGTTCAGCGTGCGGCGCATCGCCTCCGGGGTGGGCGTCGAGCGCTCCTTCCTCTTCCACTCGCCCAATGTGGAGAGTGTGGAGGTTACGCGCCGGGGCAAGGTGCGCCGCACCAACCTCGCCTACCTGCGCGGGCGCTCCGGCAAGGCGGCGCGCATCAAGGAGCGCGAGCGCGGCCGACGGGGGTAACCCGCTGACCGCTCGGGGGAGCGGCGCCCTGTCCATCGCCTGGTTGATGCCCTCCTATTGCTTGTTGCGCCCGAGCATGGGCGATACCCGCCCCTCGGCGCTTCCCGCGTGAAGAGCCTGGGATTACGCAAACGTCTCCTCATGGCCGGGTAGACTCGGCGGCGGCGGACGAGGAGGCGCCGCGCCCATGCGTCAGACCGCGATGCTCATCGCACTCTTCGGCGCCGCCCTCGGCTTCGCCGGAGCGCTCACCGCCCTCTTCGTCGGAAGTGTCGGCCTCGTGTCGGGGGGCGGCGCGGATGCGTCGAACCACGCGCTGCGCGCCGCTGGCGGCCTCGCCGCTTGTGTGGCCGCGGCGGGCGGGGGAGTCGTTGCGCTGACCCGGCCGAGGCTCGGGGCGTTGCTCATCGTCGTCGCCGCGATCGGCGGCGTGGCCGCAACCCTCTACTTTCTGCCCGGCGCCGTCATGCTGCTCGCCGCCGCCTACGCCGCCGCCCGCGCCGATCACAAACTAAGCGCATAGGCGAACAGGCCGCGCCCGTTGTGACACGGAAGGGTTGACGCGGCGTCGCGCGTCGTGCGAACGTAGGCGAACAAACGTTCAAAGGAGGGTGCATGTCCCCTTCGACGCGCCAGAACCAGATACTTGAGTTCATCCGCAAGTACCACGCCGAGCACCGCTTCATGCCGTCGGTGCGCGACATCCAAGCCGCGTGCGGCATCAGTTCCACCTCCGTCGTCGACTACAACCTCCGCATCCTTCAGCGCGACGGCTACGTCCGCCGCGCCGACGGCATCTCGCGCGGCCTGGAGCTGACGCACGACGCTCCCACCGCGCGGGCGCCCGAGGTGCTCACCATCCCGGTGCTGGGCAACATCGCCGCTGGCGCGCCCCTGCCCGTTGCGACGCCCGACGGCTGGCAGTCGGAGGGCGCCGAGCGCGTCTCGCTCCCACTGGAGATGACGCCGCGCGGAAGCGGGGAGCTGTTCGCGCTGCGCGTCAAGGGGCAGTCGATGATCGACGCGCTGATCGACGACGGCGACATGGTGGTGCTGCGCGCCGCCCGGACAGCGAACAACGGCGAGATGGTCGCCGCGTGGCTGGTGGCGGAAGAGGAGACGACGCTGAAGCGCATCTACTTCGAGGGCGAGCGGGTGCGCCTCGAGCCCGCCAACACGCAGATGCGCCCCATCGTCGTCCCGGCCGACAACGTGCAAGTCCACGGCAAGCTGGTGGCGGTCATCCGCCGCATCGACTGAGGCCTTGCGGGGAGTGCCGAGGGGCGGCCACCCCCTCGGTTGGGGGCGTGGGGGTATCCCCCATAAAAAAGTCTTCGGAATGATAAGTTAGGGGCTTGACAAATGCCGCCGTACCCGATAGGGTGAGGGTACAGGAGGTTGGCGGCATGAACATCATCACAGTATTCCAGCGGTTCCCCGACCACGAGGCGTGCATCGAGCACCTGGAGAAGGTGCGCTGGGGCAACAGCCCGGCCTGCCCCTCTTGCGGTTCCGAGCGCGTGGGGCGCAAGGCCGACGGCTTCCGCGTCGGGCGCTGGAACTGCCACAAGTGCCACGCCTCCTTCAACGTGCTGGCGGGCACCATCTTCCAGAAGACGAAGATCGACCTGCAGAAGTGGTTCCTCGCCATCTCCATCATCCTCAACGCCAAGAAGTCCGTCTCGTCCCACCAGTTGTCGCGCGACATCGACGTCTCGCAGCCGACGGCATGGTACATGGGGCTGCGCATCCGGCGCGCGATGACGACGCACGGCGACCTGCTGTCCGGCATCGTCGAGGCGGACGAGGCGTACATCGGCGGCAAGCCCCGCAAGCCCAATCAGCGCGGCGGCGGCGACAGCGAAGCAGCCAAGCGGGGGCGCGGGACGGACAAGATGGCGGTCATCGGCGCAGTGGAGCGCGGCGGCCGCGTGGTAGCCCAGCCGATGGATGCGTTGGACTCCGCGTCGATAACCGCTTTCCTCACTGGCCGCGTTGACCGAGCATCCCTGCTGATGACGGACGAGTACCCCGGCTACCGGGGCATCGCCAAGCGGATGCGCCACGCGACCATCGAGCACGCCACGCGGTACGTGGACGGGATGGTTCACACGAACACCATCGAGGGCTTCTGGGCGCTGCTGAAGCGGGCGTGGTACGGCTCCCACCACCACTACACCCGCAAGCACGCCGGGGCCTACGTCGCAGAGGCCTGCTACAAGTACAGCACGCGCAGGCTGCCCGACACCTTCGGCGCGTTCATCCGCCAAGCGGTGGCCGTATGAACCGCCTCTACTACGGCGACTGCTTCACCATCATGCAGGAATGGCCGAACGCCTGCGTTGACCTCATCTATCTCGACCCGCCCTTCAACTCCAACCGCCAGTACAACGCCATCTACAGGGATGAGACGGGCAGGCCGCTGCCCGACGGGATAGAGGCGTTCTGCGACATGTGGGAGTTGGACACCGAGCGGGAGCAGGCTATCCGCGCCATGCCCGTGCTGATGCGTGAGAGCGGCATAGCGGATGACGTGGTGGAGTTCTGGCGGCTATGGATGAACGCGCTTCGCGGGACGCAGCCCCGCCTGCTCGCCTACCTCTCCTACATGGCGCAGCGGCTGCTCATCATGCATCGGCTGCTCAGGCCTACAGGCACGCTCTACCTTCATTGCGACCCAACGGCTGGGCACTACATCAAAATCCTGCTCGACGCCATCTTCGGCCATAAGAACTTCATCGATGAGATCGTGTGGAACTATGGAACGCCGTCTGGGGGGCGGACTGGGGGTAAGAAGCCCGTCAAGACGCACGACACCATCCTTGTCTACGCCAAGCGCTACGGCTACCACGTCTACAACCAGCAGTTCACTCCGTACAGCGAGAAGTACCTAGCCGAGCGCTTCAATCAAGAAGACGAGCACGGGCGCATCTATCGCACTCGGAAGAGGGAGGGCGGCGTGGTTACCCGGCAATACCTAGACGAGAGCCCTGGCGTCCCCCTCTCCAATACCTGGACGGACATCAAGCAGCTCTACGCCTATCAGTGGCGGCTAAGACAGCAGGAAGAGATGGGGTATGCGACGCAGAAACCTCGCGCCCTCCTAGAGCGCATCATCGCCACGTCATCGAACAAGGGGGACGTGGTGCTCGACCCGTTCTGCGGGTGCGCGACGACGCTCGAGGCGGCGCACAAACTGGGGCGGGAGTGGATAGGCATCGACATCGCCATCCACGCGGTCAAGCGCGTGGCCCGCATCCGCCTCACAGAGCGGCTTGGGCTAGTGGAGGGCCAGGACTTCGTGGTAGAAGGCGTGCCTCGCACGTGGGAAGGCGCGGCTGACCTATGGGAGCGGGACAAGTACCACTTCCAGAAGTGGGCGGTGGAGCATGCCGATGGCTTCGTTACGACGAAGCGGACGGCGGATGGCGGCGTGGACGGGCGGATCTACTACGCCGTCCCGCACGCGCAAGACCTTCAGAGCATGGTGGTGGAGGTCAAGGGCGGCAAGAACGTGAGCATCGCCGACGTGCGCGCCCTCAAGGGCGTGCTGGACTACGATAGCGCGCTGATGGCCGGCCTCATCATCCTTCACCCGCTCGGAGCGGAGAAGGAGCGCAACTTCAAGCGGTTCATGGCGGAGGCCGGGACGCTTGATATCCTAGGGATACCGTATCCACGGATGCAGGTGCTTACGGTGGCGGAACTGCTGGATGGGCATCGGTTCGCTACTCCGACGGTGGCAGGGCGCCACTCGCTTACGCCCAGGCTACCCGGCGTTCCCCGCTAGCGCAAGCCCCTAACTTATCATTCCGAAAGTCTTTATCTCTTTGAGGGGTGGGGGCGGGGTCTTAGAACGCGCCCCGCGTGCGCCCCAGCACGCCGAACCCCACCGCCACGAACGCCAACATCGCTGCGCCCGTTATCCACATCGCGTCCGCCACGCCCGCCTTCGCCACCACGAACCCCAGTGCCAGCGTGCTCCCGCCGATGGAGACGTGGGCCATGTTCCATATCGCCATGCCCCTGCCCTGCAAGCGCTCCGGCAGCCGCGCCTGCGCCGCCGACACCAACAACGAGAAGGAGTTGATGTTCGCCGCGCCCAGGAAGCCGAGCAAGCCGAGCGTGGACAGGTAGCCGTTCACTTGCGACAGCGCCATCAACCCCAGCGCCTGCAAGGTCAACGCGCCCCATATCCATAGCCCTCTGCGCCGAACCTCGCCCCGGTGCGCGATGAAGAGCGTCCCCGCTACCGCGCCCGCGCCGCTCGCCGCGTACAGCATCCCCAAGGCATCCGCCTCCCGCCCCAGCACGTCCTCCACCCACACCGGCATAAACGCCAAGTAGGGCACGGTGAAGAGCAGCGATGCGTACTCGACGGCGAATATCTGGCGCAGCAAGCGGTCGTTCCAGATGTAGGCCACGGCCTCATTCAGGTCGGCGGCGAGCCCGCGCAGCCCCGACGCAACCCGCTCCACCTGGTTGGCGGCGAACCCGACCCGCATCGGCAGCGACGCGAACGCTACGCCCATCAGCAGCGCCGCCTGCACGCCGAAGTTGCCGTCCACGCCGATGGACGCAATCAGGAAGCCGCCCACGGCAGGTGCGGCGACGCGCGAGACGTCGAACCCCGCCGAGTTCAGCGCTACCGCGTTCAATAGTCCCTGCT
>JAPPFU010000053.1 GCA_028875085.1 Chloroflexota bacterium | reverse complement strand
GTCCTCCACGTCGAAGGAGATGCCGTCGACGCGCGTCGCGTCCCCTCCTGCGGCGGCTACAGCGTCGATCACGGCGCCCGTGCGCTCCAGGTCGCGCACCTTCACGCTGACGATATTCTCCACGCGGTAGCCCGTCAGGACGCGCTCGGAGCCGCGCCCGCTCAGCGACTCGACCCAGTCGTACTCGGGTTGGATGCTGAAGTGGCGTGTTTGGATGTCCTCGTCGGCGATGCCCTGGGCGCGCAGCGCGTCAAGCATAGTGGCGAGGGCGCCAGCGGCGATGGCGCGCGCCTCGGCGACTGTCTCGGCGTAGCCCTCTACGCCAAGCGAGAGAATAGCTATGTCGGCGCGCAGCTCCACCTTTCCCGCTCCGTTGACCTGGATCCCGGCGGGGCTGACCGCGCCGCCCGTGTATGGGACGCGGGCGGTTTCGGCGGGCGCGCCGGTTCCACTGCCGTCGCCGCTCTGCCCGTTCGAGCATGCGGCAAGGAGCAGTACGACGACGGCCACGCAAGCGGCTGTCAAAAGCAATCGGGCGTGGTTGCGGAGGTTCATATGCGTTCTCCTAGGCGGATCGGCGGATGTGTCGCAAGTAAGACGCAGCGGACGGACGGAAAGTTCCATGTCGGCGGGCAGCGCGTCGGGCGGACGCTCATAGGCCGCGCCTGGCGAGCCACGCGGTAGTCAGGTGCGCTAGGGCCAGCGCGGCAGTGGCGAGACCGGCCGCGGCGACCGCCCAATCCAACGCGCGCCATTCCCTAGCCGCGCTCTCCGATTCGGCGGGAGGAGCGCCGTTGGGAGCAGGCGCCTCCGCGCTGCCGGGAGGCTGCTCGCTGTCGGCTTCAGGCTCGCGCTCGGCGAAGGATCGGGCCTCCGGCTCGCTAGCGGCAGCGGGGGCGTCGTCCGGTGCCCTGGAGGACTCCGACGTCGGCGCGCTGTCCTGCGCGCCCTCGATAGCGACGGTAAGTTGTGCGGTTGCGGGCAGTCCGGACGTGGGCGCCGTCGCATAGTCCACCGCTATGAGCGCCACAAGCACGACCGCCGCCGCGGCGGTCAACGCCTGGAGAGGGCGGGGCAGGGCAGGCGCGCGGCGCGGCTCCGGCAGCGTCAAGAGAGCGAAGGAGCGGGGAACGGGAACCGGCGGTTGGCTGCGCAGCAGGTCGGCGAGGGCGAGCGTCTCATCCCGCATGGCCTGGCGCTCTGCGTTCTGCGCGGCGAGCGCGTCCAACCGGCGCATACCGTCCGCGTCGAGGCGTCCGCTGGCGGCGTCCGTCAGCAGGTCGTCGAAGCGGTCTCGCTTCCGGAAGAGCCTTCTGATCATTGGTCGCTACCGTCCGTTAGACGCGTTGGAGCGTCGGGAAGTTCCAGGTAGGGGCGCAGCAGGACGCGCAGCCGCTCCCGTCCCCGGCTAAGGCGGGACTTCAGCGTGCCGACGGGAACGGAGGCGATTGCCGCCGCCTCGCCGTAGTCCAGTTGTTGCAGATCGACCAGCGTGACGGCGAGGCGTTGGTCGTCGGGCAGCTGTGCCACGGCGGCGCGGACAGCGGTGACGGCCTCGGTGCGCTCCGCCTCGTCCGCCGGGCCTGGTTCGTCGGCAGGCCAGGCGCCGCCGGAGCCGCCCGCCTCGACGATGGCGTCCAGCGATACCGCGCGGCGGTAGTGGGGTGAGCGCAGGCGGTCGCGGGCGCGGTTGGCGACGATGGTCAGCAACCACGCGGAGAGGCTGCCGCCCCGGTAGCGCCCGATGTTCCGGTAGGCCGCGATGAACGCGTCCTGCGCCGCGTCCTCCGCGCTCGCCGGGTTGCGCAACATGCTCAACGCGAGGTTGTACACCGCTTGCTGATAGCGCTCGACGATGCCATTGAACGCGCTCAGGTCGCCCCGTTGAGCGGCGGCCACCCACTGCGCCTCTCGGTCGTCGTGCTGCGTGTGTTCGTTCAAGGCAAGGCGGCCATTCTAGGGCGCATCGGGGCCCGCTGGTATACTTCTCACGGGCGCCCTCTGTGCGCCCTTTCGCCATGCGCTCACTCCTCCGAGAGGCAATCGAAGCCCTGGCCATCGCCGTGTTCCTCACCTTTCTCTTCCAGTCAGTGGGACAGGTCTACCAGGTGCATGGGTGGAGCATGGAGCCGACGCTGCTCCACGCCGACCGCGTCGTGCTGAACAAGGCGGCGTACCTGCGCATCGACGCGGAGCCGACCGCGCGGCTGCTGCCGTGGCTGGAGGCGGAGCCCGGCGCCGCGTGGGAGCCGTTCGGCGGGCCGAAACGGGGCGACGTGGTGGTGTTCGCCTACCCGAACGACCCGTCCCAGGCGTTCGTCAAGCGCGTCATCGGCGAGCCGGGGGATAGCGTGCGCTTTGAGGATGGGGTGATCTACCTCAACGGAGTGCCGTTGGAAGAGGGCTACGTAGAGTATGGCTCCCACGAAACGCTCGCGGAGATCACCGTAGGCGAGGGGGAGTACTTCGTGGTGGGGGACAACCGGCCGGAAAGCAGCGATTCGCGGGCGTGGGGCACGGTGTCCAGGGAGGCCATCATCGGTAAGACGTGGGTAACCTACTGGCCGCCGGAGCGCTTCGGCACCCTGACGTACCCGATTGTTCCGCCCTGGTAGGCTGTGCTGCGCGCGGCCCCGTAGCTCAATGGCAGAGCGCCGGGCTTTTAACCCGGGCGTTTTGGGTTCGAGTCCCAACGGGGCCACCAGGCGAGCAGCGATGCCGGATCCCGCCTGTTTAATCAAGGGCTTCGTTGTGGGCTGCGACCAACTGATGGCTGTTGACAGGCGCGCGGGCGCGCCCTGAAGATGGGTGTGCGCTCGACCACTACCCTGCTACCGGAGGCCGACGATGCCCAAGTACCTATACCAAGCCAGCTACACCGCCGAGGGGGCCGCGGGCCTGCTCGACGAAGGCGGCGCTTCCCGCCGCCAGGTCTTCGCCGACCTTGCCGCCGAGCAGGGCGGCAGCCTCGAGGCCTTCTACTACGCCTTCGGCAGCTCCGACCTGGTCATGATCGTCGACCTGCCGGACGCGGTCTCGGCGGCGGCCATCTCGCTGGCCGTTGGAGCGAGGGGCGCGATCCGCATCAACACCGTGCCCCTGCTCACCGCGGAGGACGTCGACGCCGCTGTCGCCAAGACGGTGACCTACCGCGCCCCCGGCGCCTAGACGCCGCCTCAACTAGCCGCAGGCTAGCCCCGCCGAACGCGGTGCGGCGCGGTGAGCGACGCAAAGCGCCCCCTCCTGACGCGCTGCCTCCTTGACATGACCTTGCGGCAGACAGCATGCTATCGGCATGCTAGGTATGCTGCTGCTTGGCGGAGGTCGCCGAGCCGTTAGCAGGGAGCAGGGGGTTCGGTCATGATTGAGTGGCTTGGCGTCGAACACCTCTTCGAGCTTTCGGGGACGGAGACGATAGTGGCCTTCTTCACGCCGCTGGCCGTCTTCGCCGCTTTCTTCCTCGCGCAAGTTGTCCTTCCGGCGCGGCGGGTTCCCGGCTACGTCATCGACGAGCAGACCGGCCAGCCGCGCAACTACCGGCTGAACGGCCTGCTGGTGTTCGTGCTCGCGCTCATCGTATGGGCGCTCGAACTCACCGGAATGCCGCGCGATTGGTTCTATCGAGCGACCATCCCCGCGGTGATTGGCGGGACGCTCTTCACGCTCATCTTCGCGATTCTGGCCGTGTTCACGCAGCCGCGAGGCGATAAGAACCCCATCGCGGAGCTGTGGACGGGGCGGGTGCGGGAGATATCGTTCCTCAACGGGCGTTTCGACGTAAAGATGTACTTCTACGTCGTGGGGGGGACGATGCTGGCGCTCAACGCCTTGTCCGGCGCGGCCTATCACTACGACCGCTTCGGCGCGGACGCCAATCCGGGCGTCTACCTGTATGCGGCGTTCTTCACCTTCTACATAACGGACTACTTCATCTTCGAGCGCGTCCAGCTCTACACCTACGATCTTATCCACGAGAAACTCGGCTTCATGCTGTTCTGGGGCGGCCTCATCGTCTACGGGTGGCTATTCATCCTGCCGCTGTGGGGGATGGCGGCGTACCCCGGCCCCGGATTCTCGACGGCGTGGACGTACGTCTGGCTCATCGGGACAGCTGCGCTGTTCCTGCTGGGATGGAGCATCTCGCGCGGCGCGAACATGCAGAAGTACACGTTCAAGCGCTGGCCCGACCGCAAGTTCCTCGGCATCATCGAGCCGAAGTACATCGAGGCTGGCGACCGCAAGATTCTCTACAGCGGCTTCTGGGGCGCCGCGCGGCACTTCAACTATCTGGGCGAGGGGTTCCTCTCGCTGTCCATCGCGCTAACGTTCGGCCACTTCGCCAACCCGTGGGCGTGGACCTACTTCGTCTTCATCGTAACGCTGTTCACCTTCCGCCAACGTGACGACGACAGGCACTGCGCGGAGAAGTACGGCGAGGAGAAGTGGGCGGAGTACAAGGCACGGGTGAAGCACCGCATCCTCCCCGGCGTCTACTAGGGCGGAGCCTCCGCGGAGGCGCAGGGCGTGAGCGCAAACTTGGGCCGCGCGCCGTACGCTACCCATCGGTATTGCCATTGCAGCATCTTGACATCACTTCAATGAAGCATCATGATGTCTGCATGCGAACCACACTGACGCTCGACGACGACATCGCCGACTCCCTCAAGCAGCGGACGCGGCTGCTCGGTCTGCCCTTCAAGCAGGTCGTCAACGACGCGCTGCGCCAGGGGCTGTCGCCTTCCCCGGCGAAGAGCAAGCCGGCCTTCCGCATTACCCCGTTGCCCGGCAGCTTCCGGCCTGGCGTCGACCCGCTCGGCCTCAACCGGCTCAACGACGAACTGGCGGTTCAGGAGTTCACCGAGCAGAGCGGGTGATGGTCGTCCCGGATCTGAACCTGCTGGTGTACGCCTACAACCGGGGCGCTCCGTTGCATACCCCGGCTCGCCGGTGGTGGGAGGGGTTGGTGAACGGCGCGGAGCGCGTAGGCATTCCGTGGGCAGTGGCGACAGGATTCGTGCGGTTGCTCACCCACCCGGCCGTACTTGACCGCCCCGCAACGCCCGAGCAGGCGCTGGACTTCGTGGAGCAGTGGTTCCGCTACCCGCACGTCGCGCCTCTGAATCCCAGCGCAGAGCACTTGCTCTTCTTCCGTCGGTCCCTCGTCGCCGCCGGGGTGGGCGCTAGCCTGGTGACGGACGCCCACGTGGCTTCCCTGGCGATGGAGCACCAAGCCGAAGTCCACTCCAACGACGCGGACTTTGGCCGCTTTCCCGGCCTGCGCTGGCGCAACCCTTTGTAAGGGCGCCGGCCCCGCCGCCTCCGCTACTCCTCCTCCAACGGCTCCAGGTCGAGCGTGTCGCGCGCTCGGTTGAGGATAGGCGGGCTCTGCACGGAGAGGAAGCGCAGCGCCTCCGCGCCCGTGCGCACGCCGTGGTATGTCCCCTTGGGGATGAGCAGGCGGTCGCCCTCGCGCACGGGCACATCCTCGTCGCCGGCGCGCACCGTTCCTGAACCGGCGAGAATGAACAGCACCGTCTCGGCCAGATTGTGGCGGTGTATCTGCGACACGCTGTGCGGCTCGACGCCAACCACGTCGGCGCCGACGATGTCCTCGAGCTCCGTGCCGCGGGCGACCTGGAGCACGTCGAACACGTCGTTGCGCTCTGAGGCGGGGCGGGTAGGGGAGGTCACGCCAGCGCCTCCACGGGCGGCCGCTTGTCCAGCAGCCCCGCCTGCGCCTCGAAGGCGTGGCCCGCGCGGAACACCGTAGCCTCCTCGAAGGGGCGCCCCGCGAGCTGTAGGCCGATGGGCAGGCCCCCGCTGCTGAAGCCGGAGGGAAGGGACAGCGCCGGCATGCCCGTCAGGTTCATCGGCCCCATGAAGTTCTCGATCATCAGAACGGGCAGGAGGTCGTAGTCGGCGTCGCCCGCAGGCGCAGCCATGGAGGGCGTGGCGATCAGGTCCACACGCTCCATGACCTTCGCGTACTCGCGGCGCAGACGGCTGCGCGCGCGCATGCCCATCTGGTAGTCACCCGAGGTGAAGCCGCCGCCCAGCACGAAGCATGCCCGCGCAGTGTCGCCGTAGTCCAAGGGGCGGGCTTTCAGGTTTGGCTCGTGGTACGACCACGCCTCGGCGATCATGATCATCGAGTTGGCCACCGTCGCCCACGCCAGGCCGGGGATGCTGACCTCCTCGACCGACGCGCCCAGGTCCTCCAGCGCGCTCAGCGCAGCCTCGAAGGATGCGCTCACCTCAGCGTCGAGCCCGACGCCGGGGCGGGTGATGTATTCGCGCGGAACGCCGATGACCAGTCCGT
The DNA here is from genome assembly GCA_028875085.1 of Chloroflexota bacterium. Classification (GTDB taxonomy): domain Bacteria; phylum Chloroflexota; class Dehalococcoidia; order Lucifugimonadales; family Australimonadaceae; genus JAGWBE01. The sequence goes on along the minus strand of JAPPFU010000053.1, from coordinate 4,322 downwards.
TCAGGTCGCCGCCGAGCGAGGCGCGGTAGTCGGGCACCGGCAACGTGGACGATGTGGGGTCGCCCTGGTCGTGACCGGCGATGGTCTGGAGCACGATGGCCGAGTCCTCTACCGTCCACGTCATCGGTCCGCAGTGGTCGAGCGACCACGCGAGGGGCAGCACGCCCCGGCGGCTGACGCGCCCGTAGGTGGGCTTGATGCCGACGATGCCGCAATAGGCGGCGGGTATGCGGATAGAGCCGCCGGTGTCGGAGCCGAGCGCAGCCATGCAGAGACCGGCGGCCACCGCCGTGCCCGAGCCGCTGCTGGAGCCGCCGGACGCCTTGGTGATGTCCCACGGGTTCTTGGAAATCTCGTAGAGGCTGGTGTCCGGGCCGCCCAGGGCGAACTCGAACATCGTTAACTTGCCCAACAGCACCGTCCCTGCCTCGCGAAGTTTGGCCGCCGCCGTGCAGTCCTCGCCCGGGACGCGCCCGGCCAGCACGCGCGACTGCCCCGTCGTCTCGATGTCCGCCGTGTCGAACAGGTCTTTGAGACCAATAGGCACGCCATGCAGGGGGCCGCGGTAGTTGCCGCTCGCGATCTCCGCCTCCGCCGCCTTGGCGTCGGCCAGGGCGCGGTCTGCGGTGAGCGTGAGGTAGGAGGCGAGCACGCCGTCGAGGCGGTCGATGCGCTCGAGGTATGCCTGCGTCAGTTCGACTGGAGAGAGCTGCTTCGACTCGATGAGCGGCGCGGCCTCGCCGATGGTCAGGTAGTGGAGCGGCTTACTCGCCATGGTGGGCCTCCGCGTCGGGCACGAACCGGCCTGCCACCTCCTCGTCGCTCAGGTCCGCCTCGAACAGCGGCTTGAGCGATTCGCGGTAGGAGGCGTACTGGCGCCTGAGCCTGTCCGCCTCTTGCGGCTGCAACTCCAAGCCCGCCAGCGCGAGCACCGAATCCAACGCGTCCATGTTGCCTCCTGCTCTCTAGCTGACAGGCGGGCGCCGCCCCGCCCAGGGCCGCGCCTGCTCGAATGCGGCGGACGCCCGCAGCACCGTCGCCTCGTCCGCGTGCTGTCCGATGATGTGCAGTCCTACCGGCAGCCCCTCGCTCGTGAAACCGCAGGGGACGCTGGCGGCCGGATGTCCGCTCAGGTTGAAGGGGTAGGAGAAAGGTGTGAAGCCCCACCACGGCTCGACCTGCTGCCCGTCGATGACCGCCGGGCGTTGGCCGATGGGGAAAGCCGCCGTCGCCATCGTCGGCGTGAGCACCAGGTCGTAGCGCCCCACTGTCTCTTTGATCTCGGCGCGCAGCCACTCCAGCTCACGCAGCGCGAGCGATATGTCCGTCCCCCGGAAGGCGAGGCCGCGCGCTATCTGCTCGCGGAGCGTGGGCGTGAGGTCATAGGGACGCTGGCGGTAGTAGCGTTCCTGGTTCGCCGCCATGTCGGTCAGCCAGATGGTCTCCCACGTGTTGAACACCCGCTCGTGGTCGATAGTGAAGGTCGCCTCCTCCACGTGCGCGCCCATTCCTTCGAAGGCGAGTGCCGCCTCCTGAGCGATGCGCCGCACCTCCGGATCGACCGGCACGCTGCCCATACCGGCGCTCCAGCCGATGCGCAGCCCATCGACGCCGTCCTCAAGCCCGGTGGTGAAGTCGGGCGACGGCCCCGGAATCGAGGGCGGGTCGGAGGCGTCGTAGCCCGCCATTACGCCCAGCAGAATCGCCGAGTCGCGGACGTTGTTGGACATCGGCCCGTTGCACGAGAAGGGGCGCCAACCGCCGGGCGGGTAGTAGGGGCGGGCGACCCTCCCCTGGGTCGGCTTGATGCCATAGACGCCGGACATGCTCGCGGGTATGCGGATGGAGCCGCCGCCGTCGGAGCCGGTGGCCAGCGGGTGCATCCCCGCCGCTAGGCCCGCCGCCGTGCCGCCGCTGGAGCCGCCCGGCGAACGCTCCGTGTCCCACGGGTTGCGGCAGGGCTCGCCCAGCATATTCTCCGTGGTGGCGGAGTGGCCGAATTCCGGCGTGTTCGTCTTGCCGAGGATCACCGCCCCCGCCTCGCGGAGCCGCGCCGCCGTCAGTTCGTCCTTCTCCGGCACGTAGTCCTTGTAGAAGAGCGACCCGTTGGTCGTGCGGATGCCGCCCGTCTCCGTCAGGTCCTTCACGCCCATAGGAACGCCGTGCAGAACGCCCAGTTCGCCGCCCTGGGCAACTGCGTCCTCCGCTGTCTTGGCGTCGGCCAAGGCGCGGTCGGCGGCCACGGTTAGGTAGGCGTTCAACTGCGGATTCAGCGCCTCGATGCGTCGCAGGTAGAACTCGGCAACCTCGACCGGGGAAACCTCTTTCGCCGCGATCATCTCGCGCCAGCGCCACGCCGGGGTGAAGGCGTCCTCTCGCTCGCTCATACGGCCTCCTTGGTGCGCGGGCAGGTTACACGAACGGCCCGCCGCGCGCGAGTGAGGGGGAGCATAGGCGCCCTGCCCGCGCCATCCGTTCGCCCTGAGGGAAATCGAAGGGCGAACGGAGAGACGCGCCTGGCGTTGCGGCGCCGCCGCCCCTTTGGTACGGTGCGCTCAACCCGAGCCCGCAAGGAGCGTGCGCCATGTCGGACAGCTGGGTAACGCTGGAAGTAGACAACGACCCGATGGACGTCTACGTCGCCAGGCCTGACGTGGATGGCCAGGCGCCGGGTGTGGTCGTCATTCAGCACGCAGGCGGCGTTGACGCGTTCATCCAAGAGATGTGCGACCGCCTCGCCGCCGCCGGATACGTGGCCGCCGCGCCCAACCTCTTCCACCGCCAGAAGGACAACATCCTCGGCGAGGTGGCCGACATGCCGCCCGGCCCCGAGCGCCTCGAGCGCCTGATGGTGAAGCTGGGCAAGTTCAACGACGACGAGATCGTCCGCGACGTGCAGGCTGCCGTAGACCTGCTGCGCGAGTACGACGCGGTCGGCTCCTCGCCCATCGGCATCACGGGCTTTTGCATGGGCGGGCGCGTGGTGTTCCTGTCCGCGGCGCGCGTCTCCGGCCTCAGCGCGGGCGCGATGTTCTATCCCGCCGCGTTGGCTATGCCGTGGGGCATCGACGGTCCCGCGCCCATCGACCAGGCGGAGGCGGTGACCTGTCCGCTCGCGGGCTTCTTCGGCAACGACGACACCAACCCAACGCCGGAACTGGTGGCGCAGATGGACGACGCCCTGACCAAGTACGGCAAGGAGCACCACTTCCACGCCTACGACGGAGCGGGGCACGCCTTCATGGACTCCTCCAACCCGCACACCTACCGCGAGCACGCCGCCCACGACGCGTGGCCCAAGCTGCTCGCCTTCTTCGACGAGAGCCTAAAGGCCGCCGCGGCCTAGCCGGAGGCGCCGTGAGCAGCATCGTCGGCGTGTTCACCAACCGCGACGGCGCGGACGCAGCATGCCGTTTGCTTGAACAGGCGGGCTACGACCAAGAGGCGGTGAGCGTGCTTGCGCCGCCACCGGACGCGCCGCTAGGCCGCCCCGCGCCGCTGCTCCAACGCGGCGAGTCGATGCTGCGCACTGGCGTCAAGTGGGGCATCGTGGGGGCGCTGGTTGTCGAGGCGCCGTTCGTCGCGCTGTTCTTCTTCGTTCCGGCGGACGGCGCCATCAAGATGCTTATGCTCGCCTCGGCGTGGAAGTTCGGCGCGGCGTTCGGCGCCTGGCTCGGCGTGATGTTCGGCGGCGAGCGCGGCCTTGACCAGGATGCGGCGGAGGAGTACGAGCAGCGCCTGGCCAACGGCGCGTGGCTCGTCGCCGCCGACGTGCGCCGCCGCCATCGCAGCGCCGCTCGGGGCGCGATGGTCGAGAGCGGCGCGTCGGAAGCACGGGATATCCGCGGCACGCTGGAGGCGCGCCGCCCGTTTGCCCTCCTTCCCGCCAGGCCCAAGACCCGCCGCCCCGCATGACCTCCAAATACCGGACGCAGAAGTAGCGGCACTCGAGCGCAGGGAGAACAGCGTATGGCGAAGAACGGCTACAAAGTGATGGATTCGGACATGCACGTCATCGAGCCGTCGAACCTGTTCGACGAGTACCTCGACGCGCGTTTCGCGGGCAGCGCCCCGCGCATCATCCGCGCGCCAGGTAAGCGCGGCGGCGCCTTCCTGTTCGAGGGCGAGCGCCTGCCCGCCATCGACGTGGACAACCCGCACCGTATGTATGGAATGAGCGTCCGCACGGACGCCGCCACCCGCTCGATGCGCGAACGCGGCTACGACGGCGCCTCGCAGTTGGAGGCGATGGATATGGAGGGGATAGACGTGGCGGTGATGTATCCCACCGTCTGCCTCTATGTCCCCAACGGCCTCGACGG
>JAPPFU010000016.1:8305-11529 GCA_028875085.1 Chloroflexota bacterium | reverse complement strand
CCGCCGGACGTCACCTCTATGGACATGGTGCGCCTGGTCAAGCGCCTCACCGGCGTCAAGCGCGTCGGCCACGCGGGCACCCTCGACCCCATCGCAAGCGGCGTGCTGCCCATCTGCCTCGGCCAGGCTACGCGCCTGATGGAGCACATGGTGGACGGCCGCAAGGTGTACCGCGGCGAACTCACGCTCGGCGTCTCGACCGACACCTACGACGCCCAGGGCGAGGCGGTGGAGGAGCGCCCGTGGGAAGCGGTTACGCACGACCAGGTCGAGGGGCTGCTGCCGCAGTTCACCGGGAGCGTCCAGCAGCGTCCGCCGATGTACAGCGCGCTGAAGCACCAGGGGCGACGGCTGTACGACCTCGCTCGGGAGGGCATCGAGGTGGAGCGCCCCGCCCGCGAGGTGACCGTGTTCAGCCTGGCGCTGACCGATTGGGCGCCGCCGCGGGCGGTCATCGAGGCCGAGTGCGGACGCGGCTTCTACATGCGCACGCTGGCGCACGACCTGGGCGAAGCGCTCGGCTGCGGCGCCCACCTCTCCGCGCTGGCGCGCCTGCAAGCCGGGGCGTTCCGCATCGAAGACGCCTTGCCGCCCGAGCACCTGCAACAGACGGCGGATGCGGGCGGCCTGGACGACGTAGTCCTGCCGCCCGACGCGGCGCTGGCCGATATGGCGGCGGCGGCGGTGGCTCCGTCGGCGGAACGGCTGCTGCGCAACGGGCAAAGCGTCGCGCTGCAAGGAGTGGGACTGAGCGCAGAGCATGCCGAACAGCGCCGCGCCTACGGGGAGGATGGCCGCTTCATCGGCCTGATCCGCTTCAATCGCGCCCAAGGCGTTTGGCAGCCGGAGAAGGTATTCAACCTCTCCAAGCCGTCGCCCCTCGCCCCGGAAGAGGCGTAGACCATGCTCGCGGTAACGAACGCGGCCAAGCGGGAGTTGGCGCGCATCGCGGCGCAGCGCGGGCTGAGCCCGGCGCAGTGCCTCCGCCTCACCATCCCGCCGAAGTGGACGAGGGAGGGCGGATTCGGCGTGGTCATCGACGTTCCCGACCCGGGAGACCTGGTGGTCGCGCACGAAGCGGCGCCGGTGCTGCGGGTGGAGCCGGAGGTGGCGGAGCATCTATCGCGGGCGACGCTGGACTTCAAGGAGACGCCCGCAGGCATGGCGTTCGCGCTGGACATCTACTAGACCGCCGACGCCGGGCGGAGCGGTCCGGTTTGCCTGCGGCCCCGGCTCGGCTATAATCCTTCGGTTCACGGGCGGGGCCACTGCTCCATGCAAGGCCTGCCTCGCCGTCATCGGAGACCGCCCCTGGCGCGGGGCGCATCTACGGAGGGAGTAGACAATGGGGAAGATTAACGTCGCCATCGTGGGCGTAGGCAACTGCGCGTCGTCGTTCGTCCAAGGCATCCACAAGTACCGTGAGGCGCCGGAGGACAAACTCATCCCGGGGCTGATGCATCCGGTGCTGGGCGACTACCACGTTGGCGACATCGAGGTGGTGGCGGCGTTCGACGTGGACAAAGAGAAGGTGGGGAAGGACGTGGCTGACGCCATCTTCAGCGGCCTAAACAACACCATCCGCTTCTGGGACGTGCCGAAGACGGGCGTGACCGTGCAGCGCGGCATGACGCACGACGGCCTAGGCAAGTATCTGTCGCAGGTGATCGAGAAGGCGCCGAATCCGATGGACCAGATGCCGGCGGTCTCGGATGTGCTCAGGGAGCGCAACGTCGACGTGCTCATCAACTACCTGCCCGTCGGCTCCGAGGAGGCCACGAAGTGGTACGTCGAGCAGGCGCTTGCGGCGCGGGTGGCGGTCGTGAACTGCGTCCCCGTGTTCATCGCGCGCGAGCCGTACTGGCAGCGGCGCTTCCACGACGCGGGCGTGCCTATCGTCGGCGACGACATCAAGTCCCAGGTGGGCGCGACCATCACGCACCGAGTGCTGACCAACCTGTTCAACGACCGCGGCGTCCGCGTCGACCGCACCTACCAGCTCAACTTCGGCGGCAACACCGACTTCATGAACATGCTCGAGCGCGAGCGCCTCGAGTCGAAGAAGGAGTCCAAGACCAACGCCGTTACCTCCCAGCTACCCTACGACGTGGGGGAGGAGAACGTGCACGTGGGGCCGAGCGACTACGTGCCGTGGCTGGAAGACCGCAAGTGGTGCCACATCCGCATCGAGGGGACGACGTTCGGCGACGTGCCGCTAAACCTCGAGTTGAAGCTGGAGGTGTGGGACAGCCCCAACTCGGCCGGGGTGGTGGTGGACGCCGTCAGGTGCGCGAAGATAGCGATGGACAGGGAGGTATCGGGCGCGCTGAACGGCCCCAGCGCCTACTTCATGAAGTCGCCCCCCATCCAGTACAACGACGGCGACGCTCACGCGATGGTCGAGGCGTTCATCAAGAACGGGGCGTAGGAGCCCACTGTGACAGAGTCTCCCGGCACGGCGGCGCCCCGTCGGAGCGGGGCGCGCGCGCCGCTCAAGATCGGGATGGTCTCGCCCTACGACTACGCCACCCCGGGGGGCGTGAACGTCCACGTCTCGAACCTCGCCAAGCAACTGCGGCTGCGCGGGCACACGGTCAAGGTGATCGCGCCGCTGGCCAGCGCCGCCGAGCGCGAGTTGGAGCCGGACTTCATCCCCATCGGCAGGCCGGTGCCCTTCCCGACGGGAGGCTCCACCGCCCGCATCGCCATCTCCTTCTGGCGCGAACGCTCCGTCCGCGCCGTTCTACAGCGGGAGGCGTTCGACGTCATCCACCTGCACGAGCCGGCGGCGGTGTGGCTGCCCATCACCATCCTGCGCTGCTCCAACGCCGTGAACGTGGGGACGTTCCACGCCTTCCGCAGCAACCGCCTCTACCCCATCTGGCGCTTCTACGCGCGGCGCTACTGCCGCAAACTCTCCGCGCGCATCGCCGTCTCCAAGCCCGCGCTGGACTTCGCCAGCCGCTTCCTGCCTGGCGACTACGACATCATCCCCAACGGCGTGGACGTGGACATGTTCTCCGCGCCGCATCCGCCCATCGAGCGCTTTGACGACGACAAGGTGAACATCCTGTTCGTGTCGCGGTTAGAGCGGCGCAAAGGCTTGCTGCACCTCGTGCGCGCCTACAGCCGCCTCAAGTGGGAGCGCCCCGACATCCGCCTCATCGTAGTGGGCGCGGGAAACCCCGGGGAGGAGGTGCTGGGCGTCATCGGGGAGCGGAACC
>JAPPFU010000016.1:0-8295 GCA_028875085.1 Chloroflexota bacterium | reverse complement strand
ACCTGCACGACGTGGAGTTCGTCGGCGGGGTGTCGCCGCAAGACCTGCCGCGCTACTACCGGACGGCGGACATCTTCTGCGCGCCGAACACGGGGCGCGAGAGTTTCGGTCTGATCCTGGTGGAGGCGATGGCGGCGGGGAAGCCCATCGTCGCCACTCGCATCGACGGCTTCGAGCGCGTCGTCTCCGACGGCGTGGAGGGGCTGCTGGTGCCGCCTCGGGACGACGAGGCGCTGGCCCAGGCGCTGGAGCGCCTCATCGCCGACCCCGCCGAGCGCCGCGCGATGGGCGCGCGCGGGCGCGCCACCGTCGAGCAGTACCGTTGGGAGCGCGTCGCTGACCAGGTCGAGGCGGTCTACCGCGGGCTGCCCCTCGACGGCGGCCGGAGCGCTCCGGCGCTATGAAGGCGCCGCGCCTCCACGCCAAGCAGTGGGCGGAGCGCCGCGTCAGCGGTCCCATCGCGCGCCTGCTCATCGCGCTCCATATACCGGCGAGCGCCATCACCCTGGCGGGGCTGGCGGTCGCGGGCGGCGCGGCCTACCTCATCGCCGAGGGGCGCCTGCTTGTGGGGGGTGCGGTGATGCTGGCGGGGGCGGCGCTGGACATGCTGGACGGGGCGGTGGCGCGGCTCGCCAACTCCGCCAGCCGCTTCGGCGCCTACCTCGACTCCGTCGCCGACCGCGCGGGCGAGGCCGTCGTCTTCTTCGGCCTCTTGGCGTTCTACGCGCGCGACGGCCACCTGCTCGGCGCCTACCTCGCCTTCGCGGCGGCTATCGCGGCGATGCTGGTCAGCTACTCGCGCGCCCGCGCGGAGGGGTTAGGCGTTACGGGCGACGTGGGCCTGCTCGGACGCCCTGAGCGCATCGTCGTGCTGGGCGCGGGGCTGCTGCTCGGCTACCCCTTGTACGCAATGGGCGTCATCGTCGCCCTCGCCCTGCTCACCTCCCTCCAACGCCTCTGGCACGTCCACCGCAACACGCGGGGCGGGGAGTGAGGCGCGCTCCACCTCCTACCCCGCCTCCGCCGTAACGCTGGCGCGCAGATAGGCGCGGATGAAGGGGTCGAGCGCGCCGTCGAGCACCTGGTCGGGGTTGGCCGACTCCGCGCCCGTGCGATGGTCTTTCACCATCTTGTAGGGGTGGAGGACGTAACTGCGTATCTGATTGCCCCACCCGGCCGCGACGTGCTCTCCCTTGAGGCGCGCCCGCTCCTCGGCTTGGCGCTCCAGCTCCAACTCCATCAGGCGCGAGCGGAGGATGCGGAGCGCCGTCTCCTTGTTCTGGAGTTGGGAGCGCTCGTTCTGGCAAGAGACGACAAGGCCGCTGGGGCTGTGAGTGATGCGCACGGCGGTGGAGTTCTTCTGGACGTGCTGCCCTCCGGCGCCGCTCGCCATGAAGGTGTCGATGGTCAGGTCGTCGGGGTCGATGACTACGTCCACGTCGCCCTCCGACTCCGGCAGCACCTCGACGAGGGCGAAGGAGGTGTGTCGCGCGTGGCCCGCGTCGAATGGGGAGAGGCGCACAAGGCGGTGGACGCCGCGCTCCGCCTTGGCGTAGCCGTAGGCGAAGGCGCCGGCAACCTCCAGGGTGGCGCTCTTGATGCCCGCCTCCTCCCCCGGCGAGGCGTCGAGCAGGTTGGCGACGTAGCCGCGCGCCTGCGCCCAGCGGGTGAACATCCGCAGCAGCATCTGCGCCCAGTCCTGCGAATCGGCGCCGCCCGCACCTGCGTGAATGGCGATGACGGCGCCCCGGTCATCGTAGTCTCCGGCGAGCACGGCCTCCAACTCGCGCTCTTCGGTCTCCGCCGCTAGCCCCGGCGCTTCCGCCGCAATCTGGGCGGCCATCTCCGCGTCGCCCGACTCGAGGGCGAGGGCGAGCAACTCGGAGGCGGTGTCGATGCGCTCCTGGAGGCTCAGCCAGCGCCCGCTGGACTCGCGCAGACGGGCGAGGCGGCGCATGACGCGCTGCGCCTCTTGCGGGTCGTCCCAGAAGCCGGGGAGAGCGGCGCGCTGCTCGAGGCGCTCGGCCTCGGCTACCTGCGCGACGACGTCAAAGCCGCACCATAAGGGCGGTGATGCGGCCTGCGAGGCCGTCGAGGCGTGCGCGGAGGTCGTCCATCGTGGCGTCGCTCACCGCTCACTATACACCGCGGCGCGGTTGAAGGCGCACGCCTTGGTGTGCTACCTTGGCGGCATCGGGGTGTGGCGCAGCTTGGAAGCGCGCCTGCATGGGGTGCAGGAGGTCGTTGGTTCGAATCCAATCACCCCGACCAATCCTCCCCCCACAAAGCGAAGGCCCGCTCTGCGATGAGGGCGGGCCTTCTGCGCACCTGCGCCGGGGTAGGGGCGCGAGGGCTACGCCGGGACAGCGGCGGGCATCCGCATGCGCCGCAGGGCGCGGTGGACGGTGCGCGGGCTGATGCCGAAGACAGCGGCCGTCTGGAACACCGTCAGGCCGCGCTGGCACTGGACGTAGATCTGGCGGTCGCGGTTGTCGCGCCGGTACTGGTGGTACCAGACGGGGTCGTCGAACTTGCACTGGGGCAAGGGGCAGGCGAGGCACGAGGCGCTCACCTCGCACCCCGTGTCCTGGTACTGGACGTTCTCCGGGAGCGCGTCGCGCTGCCGGGCCGGGCTGGTCTGTAGTTGCGTCATCTCCGTAACCTCCTGCTTGGTTCGTCCTTCTCCGCTTCGTTGCCGGGTGCGCCCTACGAGGCGCGGGCGAGCGCCTGTTCGCGCTCCACGCCCCGCCGGAGGCGCGCGTCCGCCGCCAGCAGGGCTAATCCTTCGAGCATCCCCGCGCTGCCCGACGGGAGGCGCACGCCGAGCGTCCCGTCGTCCCGGCGCTCCACCCGCGCCTCGCGCAGTTCGTGCGTCAGCGCGCGCCGCTCCGGGGAGGCGTCGTCGGCGTAGACGGAGACACGTCCCTGCTCCACCGCGTCGGCGAGGGCCAGCAGCTCCGCGTCCGCCGGGACGCGCGGCCAGGTCAGCGCCTCCGCGCCGATCGCCTGCGTCAGCATCTTGCGCATAGCGCGGGCGGGTTCGCCTCCGTGGGCGGGGAGCGCCACGGCGACGCGGGAGCAGCGCCATACGCCGCGCAGCGCCTTGGCCAGCCGCCACGCCAGTCCCGCCTCGTCGGAGGCGTGGAACAGCAGGTGCTCCACCACCCGCGCCTGGCCTCCGCCGGGGCAGTGGACGGCGATGGTGGCGACGGCGGACGCCTCGGCCTCGGCCAAGAGGGAGGGCGCCGTTCGCGGTTGGGGCAGGCGCGTCACGTTGACCGACGCGGCGTAGGAGACGCCCGCGACGGGCACGCGCTGGCGGCGGAACGTTCCGGCGGCGGCGATCTCCTGCGCGGCGGTGAGGAGCGGCGACAGCGCCGCCATAGGGCGGAGTTCGAGGCCGGACGCGATGCGGAAGTCGTCGCCGCCCAGGCGCGCCGTCTCACGCAGTGCGGCGGCGCCGTAGCCGGGCAGGTGGGCGGCGGCGGCCTGGCGCGCCACGCGGAAGTGGAGGACGGGGCCTCCAGAGCGCTCGGCCTCCTCGTTGGCCTGCTTCGTCCTCTCGAACCACGTGCCGCCGTTCCACGGCCTGCCGTAGAGAACGAGCGTCGCGCCCGACGCCTGGGCTAGCGGCAGCACGCGCTCCTCGAAGAAGGCGGTCGTCCAGCGCTCCGCGTCCGCCACCTCGATCAGCGAGACGCGCGGGGGCAGGTTCTCGAGGTCGTCGGGCGAGACGAAGCGCTGCTCCGCGCGCCCGGCGCGCACCATGCCCGCCTCCCGCAGATAGACGTGCGGCTGCGCGCGCGCCTCCAGCCGCTCCACCAGGCGCAGCGCGTGGCTGCAGTCGCCGGGAGGGACTACCTTGACCATCCGCGCGCCCGCGTGGACGCCGAGGGTGAGAAGCAGCAGTTCGAGCTGGGCGGAGAGTTCGCGGGCGCCTGCGCCGCGGGCCATCTCCACCGTGAAGAGGCGGCCTTGCTCCTTCAGGACGCTGGCGAGCACGGCGCGGGCGATGTCCGTCTGGTATGGGGTGAGAGCGCGCATGTCTTCGGAACACCTGTTCTGTTTTCGGCATAATAGAACTGGCGTTCTAATCGTGTCAAGTCCCTGGGCGCGGATTTCTACGGATTCGCGATTCGGCCTTGCCGCGGGCGGGGCGCCGCCGCTCCGAAGCGTTCGGGTAGACTTGGCGCGACCGCCATCCCCCACGCCGAGGAGCGCTTATGGCCAATCAGGAGATAGGACTGTTCGAAGCCATCTACTCGCAGCGGGCGATCCGCAGCTACACGACGGAGCCGGTGAGCGAGGAGACGCTGCGCCGCATCATCGAGGCGGGGACGAAGGCGCCCAGCGGAGGCAACCGCCAGCCGTGGGCGTTCGTCGCCGTTACGGACAGCGGCGCCATCGCAACCATCGCAACGCACGCGAAGGCGCAGTTCGCCCCGATGTACGACCGCGCCGTCGCCAACCTCAAGCCGGGCGACGAGCCCCCCTTCCCCCGCCTCAAGCCCCTAGTGGACAAGTTCGAGACGGTCACCGCCGTCATCTTCCCCTGCCTCGTGCAGCCGGAGGGCTCGACCGACCCGCCGTCCACCGGCGCGTCCTCCATCTTCCCCGCCGTCCAGAACATGCTGCTCGCCGCGCGCGGCCTGGGTGTGGGTGCGGTGCTGACAACGCTCGCCCTGCGCGACCCCGGCCCGGTCAAGGAGCTGCTTGGCCTTCCGGAGAACGTCCACCCGCTGGCGCTCATCCCCCTCGGCTACCCCGACAAGGAGCGCTACGGCAAGACGACGCGTAAGCCCCTCAGCGAGGTCGCCCACTGGAACCGCTGGGGCAACCTAGACGGCGGCGGGTAGCCCCCGCTACCGCGTCTGCAGGCCGATGTTGGGGAGCCCGCCGCGCTTGCCCGAGGCCAGCTGCTTCATCATCTTCTGCGTCTGGCGGAACTGGCCGAGAAGTTGGTTCACGTCGGAGGGGTTGACGCCGCTGCCGACCGCGATGCGGCGGCGGCGGCTTCCGTTAATCTGGTCGGGGTTGCGGCGCTCCCACGCGGTCATCGAACAGATGATGGCCTCAACACGCTTGAGGCGCCCGTCGTCGAGAGCGCCGGAGGGCAAGCGCGTCTTCATCGCGCGGAAGCCGGGCACCATCTCCAGCACCGACGCCAACGGCCCCATCCGCTGGAGTTGGCGCAACTGCTGGAGGAAGTCCTCCAGGTCGAACTCGGCGCGCCGCATCCGCCGCTCCAACTCGGCCGCCTGCTCCTCGTCCACCTGCTCCTGCGCGCGCTCCACCAGCGTTAGCACGTCGCCCATGCCGAGGATGCGCGAGGCCATGCGCTCCGGGTGGAAGGGTTCGAGGGCGTCGGGGCGCTCGCCTACGCCGGCGAACTTGATGGGGACGCCCGTGGTCTGGGTAACGGTGAGCGCCGCTCCGCCGCGCGCGTCGCCGTCCAACTTGGACAGGATGAGTCCCGTCAGTCCGAGGCGCTCGTGGAACTCGTGGGCGGCGTTGACGGCGTCCTGCCCCATCATCGCGTCGACGACCAGCAGCACCTCGGCGGGGGAGAGCTGGCGCTTGACCGCCTCCAACTCCGCCATCAACTCTGCGTCGACGTGCATGCGGCCGCCCGTGTCCACGATCGCCCACGCCGCGCCCATCTCCTTGGCGCGCTTGACGCCGTTGGCGGCCACCTTCGCCGCCTCGTCGGGCTTGGCCTTCTCGCGGTAGACGGGCACGTCGATCTGCCGCCCCAGCGCCTCCAACTGGTCCATCGCGGCGGGGCGGCGCAGGTCGGCGGCGATGAGCAGCGCGCGCTGGTTCTCGCGCTTGCGCAGGTGTAGCGCCAGCTTAGCAGCGGTTGTCGTCTTGCCGGAGCCTTGCAAGCCCACCATCAGCGCCACGCTTGGCTGCGCGGGAGAGGGGCGGAGGGCGGCGGCCGAGCCGCCCAGCAACTCCACCAACTCGTCGTGGACAATCTTGACGACCTGCTGCCCCGGCGCGACGCCGCGCAGCGCCTCTCCGCCCACGGCGCGCTCGCGGATGCGCCCGACCACCTCGCGGGCGACGCGGAAGTTGACGTCCGCCTCCAGCAGCGCGAGGCGCACCTCGCGCAGCGCCTGGTCGACGTCGGCGTCGGTGAGGCGCCCCTTGCCGTTGAGTTTGGCGAAGGCAGCGCTGAGCTTGTCGGTCAGGTTGTCGAACATCGCTCCCTCAGGCCGCGCGCGCCGCTTGACACGCGGCGGAGCCGTGCATAGCGTTGCCTTCGGCGCAGTCCACCGGCGGGAGAGCGGCGCTATGGCCGAGGAACAAACGGAACAGACCGACCTCCGGCGCGCGCCCCGGGTGCTGGGCGCGCTCGAGGCGCGCCTGATGAATCTCCTGTGGGGCACGCCAGACCGCCTCTCCGTCCAAGACATTTGCGACCGCCTCGACGACGGGCACAACTACAAGACGGTGATGACCGTCCTGAACCGGCTGGTGGAGAAAGAACTGCTCGTCCGCGAACTGGACGGGCGCGCGTACCGCTACCGCCCGCAGATGGACCGCGCGGCGTTCCTGCGCTCCGTCGCCGACAGCCTCGTCCGCAGCTACGAGGACGCCTACGGGAGCGAGGGCCGGCCCTACCTCCAAGAGGCCGTCAACGGCGGCGAGCCCCACGCGCCCCACGCGGCGCCGTTCGGGCACCCGGCGCGGGCGCGCCAGGCCGGCGCAAGCCTCCTCGCGCTGCTGCTCGGCGTACTGCTGGCGCTCATCGTTACCCGCGCCGTCGAATCGATGGAGAAGCGCTCGCTGCCCGGCGGATAGAGTGCGACGGCGCGCTGGGCGCGTCACTCCGCTGGCTCCGGCGACCAGCCCATCTTCCCCCGCGCGTAGCGCCCCATCACCTCGTCCTGCTCCGAGGTGCCCCCCGATATTCCGAAGCACCCGATCATCTCCTTGCCCCTGAAGATGGGTGTCGAGCCGCCCGACGCCACGATCTTGCCCCCGGTGGCGATGGCGGAGTTGATCATCATCTGCGGGTTGCGCTCCTGGAACCAGCGGCGAATCGTCAACCCGTCGGGGAAGCGCGGGCTCATCGTGCGGAAGGCCGCCACCGTGTGCGCCTTCGCGTAGGCGATCTCCGCCGTCAGCCACCCCGCGTCGTCCATCCGCTCCAACGCGATCAGGTGCCCTTCCGGGTTCACCACCGCCATGGAGACGGGCACCTGCATCTCCTCCGCCTTCTCCCAGACGTACTTGAAGAACTCGCGGGCCTCGGCCACCGTAACCCAACCGTATGGCATCGTCGCTCCCTCCGAACGCGGGCAGGTTTGCGCCGCCCATTCTAGCAGCGCAGCGCCTATTGCTTGGCCGCGTCCCCCGGCGCCTGACGCGCCGTCAGGTTGGCCTGGCGCTCGACCGCCTTGATAATCGCCTGCGTCCCTTCTTCGCCGAGTCCGGCCGCCTCCAACGCGGTGAAGAGCGCCCGCGCGACGCCGGTTACGGCCAGCGGCACGCGCCGCTCGTCCGCCGCCTCCAGAATCAGGCGCAGGTCCTTCTGCTGGAGGCGCACCATGAAGCCGGGCGCGAAGTCGCCACGCGCCATGCGCGGGCCGAGGTTGGCGAGCTGCCACGAGCCCGCCGCGCCCGCGCCCACCGCCTCGATCGTGCGCTCCAGATCGGCGCCGTGCGCCGCCGCGAACACCAGCGCCTCCGCCACCGCCGACACCGTCCCGGCCACCAGTATCTGATTGACCAGCTTGGTCGTCTGCCCCATCCCCGAAGGCCCCATGTGCGTAACGCGCTGCCCCATCGCCTCGAAGACGGGCATCATGCGCTCCACCGCCGCCGCCTCGCCGCCCACCATGATGGCCAGCGTGCCCTGCTCCGCGCCCCACGAGCCGCCGCTCACCGGCGCGTCCAGCATCGCGATGCCCCGCTCGGCCAGACGCGCGGAAAGTTCGCGCGTAGCGCCGGGCGAGATGCTGCTCATATCGACGAGGACGCTGCCAGGCCGCATCGCCTCCGCCAGGCCGCCGGGTCCCTCGACCACCTCGAGCACGTCGGGCGTATCGGGAACCATCACGACCACCGCGTCGGCCTCCGCGCCGACCTCGGCGACGGAGTCGGCGACGCGGACGCCGTGCCCCCCCAGCGCCTCCGCCTTGGCGCGCGTGCGGTTATAGGCGAGCACGTTGAAGCCGGCCTTGGCCGTGTTGCGCGCCATCGGCGCGCCCATGATGCCCGTGCCTACGAACCCCACCGTCTTGATCTCCGCCATACGCGCTCCTCCTAGGCCAGCCGCCGCCCCAA
>JAPPFU010000085.1:9202-11645 GCA_028875085.1 Chloroflexota bacterium | reverse complement strand
GAACCCCGGCGGGTAGACCTCGTTGTCCGGGGGGGTGAAGAGCGCGTCGGCGCCTGCGGCGGCCAGCGCGGCTGCGTCGTTGTCTGCGTCGCGGGGATAGCGCTCGAAGTCGGCGCGGTCGTTGAACTGCGCCGGGTTGACGAACAAGGTGGCGACGGTCGTGGCGCATTCCCGCGCCGAGCGCTCGACCAGGCTGAGGTGCCCGGCGTGCACTGCGCCCATCGTTGGGACGAGGCCAAGGGGGCGCGGCGCGGCGCTTGCGTAGGCGCGCAGTTCGGCGAAGGTGGTCAGGCGCTCCATCAGCCGTCGCCACCGCCGGGGGCGTCCTCCTCCGCGCGCAGCGCCTCCAACACGCCCTCGTCGAGGTCGAAAGAGTTGGCCTCCGTTGGGAAGCGGCGCTCTCGCACGTCGGCTGCGTACGCGGCGAAGGCGTCCGCGATAAGGGCATTCAGGAGGGCGTAGGTCTTGGCGTGCTTGCGCGGCCTGCCCTCGATCAGGCCCAGAATCTCGTGCAGCACCTGTATCTCGCCGTCGCAGTGCGGCCCGGCGCCGATGCCGATGGTGGGGATCGCGAGGCGCTCCGTAACGATGCGCGAGAGTTCGGCGGGGACAGTCTCCAGCACGACGGCGAACACGCCCGCCTGCTGGAGGCGCAGCGCGTCGGCGATGAGGCGTTTGGCGTCAGCGAGTGAGCGCCCCTGGACGCGGAATCCGCCCAGCTGATGCACCGATTGGGGCGTGAGTCCCAGGTGCCCCATCACGGGGACGCCCGCCGCGGTCATGCGCTCGATTGTGATGGCGATGCTCTCGCCGCCCTCCACCTTGACCGCGTGCGCGCCGCCCTCCTGCATGAGGCGCGCCGCGTTGCGCAGCGCGTCCTCCGCGCTTGCCTGGTAGGTCATAAAGGGCATGTCGGCGACCACCAGCGCGTGCTCGACGCCCCTGGCGACAGCTTGGGTGTGGTGAACCATCGCGTCCAAGGTAACGGCGATGGTGGAGTCGTGCCCGAGCACCACGTTGCCGAGGCTGTCGCCCACGAGAATGAGCGGGAATCCGGCGGCGTCGGCAAGGCGCGCCGTGGGATAGTCGTAGGCGGTGACGCAAGGGATGCGCCGCGCCTCTTGCTTCATCTCGGTCAGAGTGCGCGTTCTCACTCGCATCGCGCCGCCTCCTCGAACAGGGCGTTCCAATCCACGCCGCCCCCGCGTCCGTTGGTCGCCGCCAACGCCGCCGCGCGCTTGCCAATCGCCCCGTAGGTCTCCAGCGCGTGCGGCGCCACAGCGCGGAGCGCCGCGACGTGCGCACGCACCGTAGCGGCGTCGCCCCGGACGATCGGGCCGGTGAGCGCCTCGCCGGGCCCGGCGGCGCCGACGTTGGCTACTGTCGTCTCCGCCATGCGCGAGAGCGCGGCCTGCGCCTCCGCGCGGGGCAAGCCTGCCCGCTCCCACGCGTCCATCGCCTCGGCCAGGAGCGCCGTTACACATCCGCACGCCAGTACAGCGCCCGCGTGGTAGAGCGCTCGCGCGCCGGATGGCACGCGCAGCGCGCGGCCTCCGAGGCGCTCCGCCATACGCGCCAACACGCCGTAGAGCGGAGGCTCGGCGTCGATGCCGAAGGCAATACCCTCCAAACTCGCCTGCGTTCCGGCGCCGCCGAAGGTCTGCACGGGGTGGAACGCGCCCGCAGCAGCCCCGGACACGGCGGCGCCGGTCAGCGCGTCCAGGCCCAGCGCGCCGCTCAAGTGGACGGCGGCCTGCCCTTCGCGCCACGCCAGCGATTCCGCGACGGAGGCTATGGCGTCGTCGGGAACGGCGAGGAAGACCAGTTCGCAGTGGTCAACGGCGCTCTGGGGCGAGACGGCCTCGGGGCGGGCCTCCGTGGCCACGGGGTCCGCGGTGGGGGGGCTGGGGCTTGCTTGGGCGCTAACGGCTACCCCCGCGTGCCGACGCGCGGGGGCGTGGGGGGGGGCGACGCGCCCCGCGCCGATGAACCCGACTGTGGGCAGCGTCTCACTCTTCACCGCGAACCTCTGCGTACGAGGGTATGCCGTGGAGGGAGGCGGCGGCGCGAACGGCGTTGACGATGGCGGCCGCCATCACCGCGGGCGCGAGCGCGTAGAGGCGCGCAACCTCGTCCGGCGCGTCCACATTGCGCGTCGAGAGTGCGAACACCGCGTCACCGTCGTGCAGGGTGTGGCAGGGGCGGACGGCGAGGGCTAGCCCATCGTGGGCCACCGCCGCCAAGCGTCCCGCCTGTCCCCGGTCGAGCGCTAGCGAGGTGGCGACGACGCCCAACGTGGTGTTGGCCAGCGGCTCGCCCGGCGCTTGCGGGCGCGGCCCCGGCTTGTAGTCGAGGTCGGCGAACAGCGCCACTGCGTCGCGAATTCGCCCGTCCGGGCCGCGCGGCCCCGCGCGCAGGTCGCCCGTTTCGTGATCGACGACGC
>JAPPFU010000085.1:0-9192 GCA_028875085.1 Chloroflexota bacterium | reverse complement strand
TTGGCGTTGACCGCCGCAAGCGCTGCCAGCACGATGCCGCCGCCGAGATCGATGCTCGCGGAGCCGACGCCGCCCTTCATCGCGGCGGCGCGGCCCAATCCCTTGCCCACCGTTGCGCCCGTGCCCGCGCCCACGCTGCCCTGCTCTACCGGGGCGGCGGACGCGGCGGCAGCGGCGGCGTAGCCCTCCCGCTCGCCGGGGCGCGAGTCCGGCCTACCCATGCCCAGGTCGAACAGGATGGCTGCGGGCACGATGGGCACGATGAACTCGCCGACCCGGTGGCCGACGCGCTGCTCCTCGAGCCAGTGCATCACGCCCGACGCTGCCGCGAGGCCGTAGGCGCTGCCGCCGCTGAGCGCGACCGCGTGAATCAGTTCGACCGAGTTGCCCGGGCGCAGCAAATCGGTCTCGCGCGTACCTGGCGCGGAGCCGCGCACGTCCACGCCGGCTACGGCGCCGCCGCGCGTCAGGACGACGGTGCAGCCGGTGGCGGCGTCCGGGTCGGTGTAGTGGCCGACCTCGACGCCGGGCACGTCGGTCAGGCTGCCTTTCACGGCAGCCGCTCGAGCGCGTGGGAATCGATGGGCAGCGCCTCGCCTGCGTCCGTCCGGGTCACGCTCCGATCCCGGCGGGCCGAGGGCCGCGCAGCGTGGCGGCTCACGCTCACCTCCCGTTGGGGGTAGATGGCGCCTCTACGCTAGCCGCAGCGAGGGGCTGGCGTCAATAGGACGCGTTTGGTCGGCGGGAGCGGAGCGCTTCTTAGATGAGGCCGGCGCGTTGGAAGGACTTGCCCTCGGTGGCGATGGTGGGGGCGACGACCAGCTCTGCCCGCTCGTGGAACTCCTCGATGGTCTGCGCGCCCACCATGCTCATGCAGATGCGGAGGGCGCCGACTAGGTTGTGTGTGCCGTCGGTGCGCTGGCTGGGGCCGAAGAGCACCTGCTGGAGCGACGCCTGCGCGCCGACGTTCACCCGCGTGCCGCGCGGGAGGGCGGGGTGCGGGCTGGCCATGCCCCAGTTGAACCCCTTGCCCGGCGCCTCGAAGGTCTGCGCCAAGGGAGTTCCAATCATCACGCCGTCGGCGCCCGCCGCGATTGCCTTGCACAGGTCGCCGCCCGTCCTGATTCCCCCGTCGGTGATGACGGGGACGTACTTGCCGCTGCGGGCGAAGTACTCGTCGCGGGCGGCGGCGCAGTCCAGCGTGGCCGTAACCTGCGGAACGCCCACGCCGGTGACGTCGCGTGTCGTGCAGGCGGCGCCTGGGCCAACGCCGACCAGCAAACCGTCGATGCCTTGCTCCATCAACTCCAAGGCGGCGCTCGTGGTTACGCAGTTGCCGACGACCACCGGCACGCCGACCAGGGGGATGAGTTCGGAGAAGCGCAGGCCGTGGTAGGAGTTGGAGATGTGGCGGGCGGTGGTTACGGTGGACTGGACGACCACGATGTCGGCGCCGGCCTCGACGGCCAAAGGAGCGAGGCGCTTGGTGTTCTGCGGCGTCATCGACACGGCGCAGACGGCGCCCGCCGCCTTGATCTCCTCCACGCGGCGGCCCACCAGTTCCTCTTTAAGCGGCTCGGCATAGACGCGCTGCAGCGCCTCGGTCGCCTGCTCCTTGGGCGCCGACGCGATCTCCGCCAAGGGGGCGTAGGGCTCTTCGTAGCGGCAGTAGACGCCTTCGAGGTTCATCACACCGAGGGCGCCGGCCTTGGCCATCAGCCCGGCGAAGTTGGGGTCGACGATGGCGTCCATCGCGGAGGCGAGGATGGGGGCGGTGAACTGGAAGGGGCCGATCCTGAGCGTGGTTACCGACAGGTCGGGGTTGGTGGTGACGTCGCCGGGGACGATGGCGACCTCTTCGAAGCCGTAGGTCGTCCGGAGTTCTCGGGACAGAACGCGGGGCTGAGTGACCATCGGCATCGCCTCCTTCTCGGTTGTGGGCGCGTCAAACCTGTTCGAACGAACCTACAACGGCGGCGCAAGCGGCGCAAGAGGAAGGCGGGGGCTTTGCGGCGCCTCTTTCGGAAGCCCTACGGCCTTGGCGCACGCACAGCAGAGGGGCCCCGCACTGCGGTGCCCCTCTCATTCGCTTGCTGCGTTTTGCGCGTCAGGCGCTAGGCGGTTACGCGGCGGCGCTGCCCGAGAAGGAGGTAGGCGCCCGCCGCCACAGCGGCCAGTCCGGCGATGAGAGCGCCGAAGACCAGCGCTTGGACGAGGGCGTCGCCGACGCTCGGGGGCTCAGGCGTCGCGCCGAGGATAGGCACGAACGTCGCGATGTTCTGAGAACTGACGTAGGCGTCGTCCGCGGAGTTGTGGGCGCGCTCAAGGGCGAGGCTCACGTTCTGGAGGCGCAGATCGAAGACGAAGCCGCCGGCGGAGGCGCCAATGACCGCCTTGGCGTTGTTCACCGCCTGGGTCATGCCCGCCACCGCCGAACCGGCGTGGGCGACGACCATGCCGGCCGCAGCCTCGACGTCGGCGTCGCCTTCCGAGTCGGCCGCGGCACCCTGCGCGACGGCGATGACCGCGCTGGCGTAGTTCATCGCGCCGAGGCCGTCGCCGGAGGCGCCGGGAACGACCGCGCGGCCATAGTCGGCGCCATCCTCGCCTTGCAGGATGTTGATGACCTGCTGGGCGTGGCGTTGCTGAACGACCATAGAGGACGCTTCCTCGGCGGCCTCGGCATGGGCCAAGGCGATGGCGATCTGGTCGCGCAGGCCGGTGGTGGCGGCGGTCTCGCCCGGGGCGTCGCGCCACTTCACGAGCAGCCTGCCGACGTGCGGCGCGGCGCCCTCGTTGATGGAGTCGGCGTAGACGACCTCGCCGGGCGTAGCCGGGTCGGGGTCGGGGGACGGCTCCTTGGTGATGGCGAAGGCGGTGTACTTGGTCAGGAGGTTCTCGCCATCGGGGTCGACGTATTCCCCGTTCACGGCGCCGGTGAAGGAGCGGCGCATAACGCCGGTGCTCACCTTGTCGCCAGTGACGCCGACGAGCCAGCCTTCATAGGCCATGCCGTCCGGAAGCGCGGGGAGGCCGGCGAGGCGGATGACGACTCTGGCGCTGGCGTTGCCACCGTCGTCGCGGTAGACGACGGAGCCGCCGAGCCGCACCTCCTCTTCGTCGTTGTCCGCGCTGACGACGCCGAGCGACAGCGTGAGCGCCGCCACTAGCGTGAGAATCAGTCCGATCGAAAGCGTGCGAGGCTTGAACATGCCTACTCCTGTCACAGCGCCGGCAGGTCGGCGGGGCTGGTTGTCGTTCTCCGTTTCAGTGGTCACGCCTTGAAGCGCGGCCGCCTCGCGCGCGCCAAAGATTTGCCGGGCAAACACCCTGCCGAGCGCATTATAGCGATGGCTCGCCCGTTGTCCATAGCCCCTGCCGCGCGATTTGGCCGCGTCTTGACCCGGGCGCGCCGCTGCCCTAGTATCCGCCGACCTAGCATACGGCACCGCGATGGGGGAGCTGGGAGAGCCGGCTGAGAGGTCCCGACACGTCCTCGGGGCGACCCTTCGAACCTGACCTGGGTAATGCCAGCGAAGGGAGCCTCGCGCCCGAACGTCGCCACACAGCGCAAGGGCCGCTCCCCAAGCAGGGCGGCCCTTGGCTTTGGTTCTCCGGCGCGGCGTCGAGGAGGCGTCATGCAACTGGGGATGGCCGCGTTCGGGCTGGCGGTGGCCGCGATGGCGGCGTTTGCGACGGCGGGAATCCTCTACTCGCGCTCTCGGCGCATCTCGCTGGAAGGATTCATCAGCGCGCGCCACACGGCGGGCGGAGCGACGGCCACGGCCACCATCGTCGCTTCCATCCTGGGCGCGTGGATCCTGTTCAGTCCGGCGGAGGCTGCGACGTGGGCGGGGCTGGCGGCGCTCATCGGCTACGGGGTGGGGCAGGCGCTGCCGATCATCGCGTTCATCTGGTTGGGGCCTCGGATGCGGCGGCTGATGCCGGAGGGCCACTCGCTGACGGAATTCGTGCGGCACCGGTTCGGACCGGCGGTCTACGCGTTCGTGCTGCTCATCATGGTGCTCTACATGTTCACCTTCTTAGCGGCGGAGATGGGGGCGATCGCCAGGGCAATCGAGCTCATCACGGGGGCGCCGCTGCTGCTGACGCTCGCGCTGGTGGGCGCGGCGACGCTGCTCTACACGACCTACGGCGGCCTGCGGGCGACCATCTTCACCGATACGCTCCAGTTCACCCTCATCATCCCGCTGCTGCTGGTGGCGTTCATCGCCGTGATGGCGCAGTTGGGGGGGTGGACGGCGTCGTTCGACGCGGTGCGGGAGGTGAACCCCGACCTGCTGTCGATGTCGCACCGGCCGGGGATCGAGTTCGGGTTCACGCTGGTTATCGCGGTGCTGGCGGCCAACCTATTCCATCAGGGCTTTTGGCAGCGCGTGTACGCGGCCAAGACGGAGCGCGACCTTCGGCGTGGCTTCGTGGCGGCGGGGGTAATCGTGGTCCCGATCATCATCATCGGGGGCGTGTTTGGGCTTTGGGCGGTCGGCGCGGGAGCGGCGGAGACGCCCGCCGTATCGCTGTTCAGCCTCGTGTTGGAGACGCTGCCAGCGTGGGCAATCCTGGCGGTGATGGTGCTAGCCCTGGTACTGGTGATGAGCAGCATGGACACGCTACTGAACGGCATCGCCAGCATCTTCACGACCGACCTGCCGCGCGTCGCACCGGCCTTCTCCGGCGCGCAGCTGCTGGCGTGGTCGCGTGGCATCACAGCGGCACTCATTGTGCCCGCCCTCATCGTCGGCTTCCTGTTCGACAGCGTGCTCTACCTGTTCCTGATTGTCGACCTGGTGTGCGCGGGGGCGATGGTTCCCATTTTCTTAGGGTTGTTCGTGCGGCGGTTCGGCGGCGGAGCGGCGCTGACCAGTGCCTTGTGCGGCATTGCGGCGGGGGCGCTCTTCTTCCCCACCAGGAGCCTGAGCGGCTGGTGGACGTGGGACGGGTTGACTGGGGTGTGGCACGTGCTAGCGTCGGGAAGCACGCTCGGCAGCTTCCTGATCGCCGTGGTGGTCTCGACGGCGGTCGCGGGGGTGTTCTTGGCGTTGGGGGCGCGGCGCCCCGAGACGGAGGGCTACGATTTCGGCGAGTTGGCGGAGCGCGTCAAACTGATGGAGGACTAGCGTGGCGGCGGAACGGCCCATCGTGTTGACCATCGCAGGCTCCGACTCGGGCGCGGGGGCGGGCGCGCAGGCTGACCTGAAGACGTTCGCGGCCCACGGCGTCTACGGCGTAAGCGCGTTGACGGCCATCACGGCGCAGAACACGCTGGGCGTGACGGCGATGGCAGAAGTGGACACGGCGCTCGTCGCGGCGCAGATCGACGCTATCGCCGCCGACCTGCGCCCGACGGCGGTGAAGATAGGCATGCTCTCCAGCGCCGAGGTCATCGGCGTCGTCGCGGCCAAAGTGCGCGAGCATCGCTTCGAGCGTGTCGTCGTGGACCCGGTGATGGTTACGCAGAGCGGCTACCGCCTGATACGGGACGACGCGGTGCAGACGCTCATCGCGGAGATGCCGCCGCTCACGCTCGTGCTCACGCCCAACGCGGGAGAGGCGGAGGCGTTGACCGGCCTCACGGTGCGGTCGGCGGAGCAGGCGCGCGAAGCGGCGCCGCTCATCCACCGCATGGGGGCGGCGCACGTGCTCATCAAGGGCGGCCACTACGAGGGCGACGCGGTGGACGTGCTGTACGACGGCCGATCGTTCGTGCAGCATTCGGCGGCGCGCATCGACACGGTGAACACGCACGGCACGGGGTGCACGCTCTCCTCCGCCATCGCGGCGAACCTCGCGCTGGGCGCGAGCGTGCCGGAGGCGGTGGAGCGCGCGAAGGCGTATACGACGGAGGCAATCCGGCGCGGCTTCCGCGTCGGGAGCGGACATGGGCCGCTGCACCACTTCTATGCGTGGGAGTAGGCGAAGCTGACCCCCCTTGCGTTGCCGCGCGGCGCGCGGGCGTGCTATAACCTTGCGCGACGTCCGAACGCATGGGCGCGCATATCGCAGGAGGTGGCATAGTGGCCACGCTACGGAAAGGCGACTTGGCGGCTAAGGTGGCGGAGAAGCTGGACTCGCCCCGCTCCCAGGGCGAGGCGGCGCTCAACGCCGTGCTCGACTCGATTCGCGAGGCGCTGGCGTCGGGCGACCGGGTGGTAGTGACGGGCTTCGGCTCGTTTGAGGCGCGGCAGGTGAAGGAGCGCACGGTACGCGCTATCCGCGGCAGCCAGGCGGGGCAGCAGATCAAGGTGCCCGCGCACAAGCGGGTCGGCTTCAGCCCCGGCACCGACCTGACCGGCGCAGTGCGCGGCAGCAAGTAGGCCTCGCGGCCTGACAGGGCGGGCGCGCCTTTTGACGCGGCCGGGGCTACGATTGGCCCGTGATGGCTGCGGACGCTGAACGGCGCATCGCGCTCGTCGACCTGGATGCCTTCTACGCCTCGGTGGAGGCGGTGGAAGACCCGTCGCTGCGGGGCAAGCCGTTGCTGGTGGGCGGCTCCCCGGAGGGGCGCGGCGTGGTCATGGCCGCCTCCTACGAAGCGCGGCGCTACGGTTGTCGCTCCGCTATGCCGATGGCGCAGGCGCTGCGCCTCTGCCCCGAGGCGGTGGTGCTGCCCGGGCGGCGGCATCTGTACCACGCCTATTCGCAGCGGGTGATGGACATCCTGCGGCGCGAGTCGCCGGTGGTGCAGCCGATGTCCATCGACGAGGCGTACGTGGACCTAACGGGCGTCTCGCGCGATATGGCGCATGCGGAGGCGCTGGCGCACCGGATGCAAGGGCGCATCCGCGTGGAAGCGGAGTTGCCGAACTCCATCGGCCTGGCGACCAACAGGATGGTGGCCAAAGTCGCCTGCGAGACGGGCAAGCCCAACGGCTTCGTGGTCGCGCAGCCCGGCGGCGAGGCGGCCTTCCTGGCTCCCCTGCCCGTCCGCAAGCTGCCCGGCGTCGGCCCGCGCTCCGCCGAGCGTCTCAACGCGGCGGGATTTGAAACGCTGGGGCAGGTTGCCGCCGCGACGCCCGCGACGCTTACGGCGTTGCTGGGGCCGGGCGGGGCGCTGCTGCAACGCCGCGCCATGGGCGAGGACGCCTCGCCCGTCTCCACCGACCGGGAGGCGAAGTCCATCAGCGCGGAGGAGACGTTCTCGACGGATATGGACGACCGCGCCGCGGTGCTCCAGGAGACGGAGCGCCTCGCCGGCCGCGTGGCCGAGTCGCTGGAGAGCGGCGGCCTGCTCGCCCGCACGGTTACGGTCAAGCTGCGCTATGCGGACTTCACTACCTTGACGCGCTCGCAGAGCAGGCCGACCGCTACGGCGGACGCGGAGGCGATACGCAGCCTCGCCGCCGAGCTGGTGGAGGCGGCGTGGGAGCAGGGGCGCTCGGTGCGGCTGGTCGGTGTCGGCGTCAGCAATATGCGCCCGCGCCGGGCGGAAGGGCAGATGACGATGGAGGCGCTGGCGCCCTACGAGGCATAAGATGGCGGCGGCGCGGCGGCGCAAGACCGCGCGCGGAGGCGACGCGCATGGCGGAGGAGCGGTACGAGCCGCGGTCGATCAACGTGCAGGAAGAGGGGATGCGCATCCTGTGGCGCGACGGGGAGCAGTTCCTGCTGCCGCACCGCGTGCTGCGGGGCAACTGCGGCTGCGCTCAGTGCGTGGACGAGATGACGCACATCCGCCAGGTGTCGGTAGACGACGTGCCGGAGGACATCCGCGTGGAGGACGTGCTGGAGATCGGCAACTACGCGGTGGGCATCCTGTTCAGCGACCTGCACGACACAGGCATCTTCCCGTTCCGCCATCTGCGCGAACTATGCGAGCGAGAGGGGGCGTAGGGAAGCCGTGGCCTCGGCTACGCCATGCGGCTGCGCATCTCGAGGTGGCCGACGTGGTGGTTCTCGGAGGCGCAACTGCCTGCGGTCTGCTCCAACTGGATAGTGGCGTGGTTTATCCCGTAGTCGTCGTGGACGATCTCCATGATGCGGGCGCGAAGCGCCTCGCGGTCGCCCGTCCAGGCGGAGTCAATCACCACGTGGGCGGTGAAGGACTCGCTGCCGGAGGTAATCGTCCATGCGTGGACGTCGTGGATGAGGGTCACGCCGTCGAGGTCTTCGATGTCGCCGCAGAGCTTGTACATGTCGATGTGCTCGGGGGTGCCCTCGAGGAGCACGGCAAGCACGGAGAGCATCAGGTGCCACGAGCTCCAGAGCACTAACAGGCCGATGGCCACGCTGGCGATGGGGTCGGCAAGCTGCCATCCGAACGTGATGATGAGGATGGCGGAGATGACGACGCCCACCGACCCGAGCAAGTCGGCCAGGACATGCTGGAAGGCGCCTTCCACGTTCAGGCTATGGCCGGAGGAGCGGTGGAGCACCCACGCGGCGGCGAGGTTGATGATGAGGCCGCCGATGCCGACGAGCAGGACGGGAAGTCCCACGACCTCCGCCTCGTGGTGGCGGAAACGCTCGTAAGCCTCGAAGAAGATCCACGCAGTCAACAGCCACAACACGAAGGTGTTGACGAGCGCGGCCAATATCTCCGTGCGGTAGTAGCCGTAGGTGCGGGAAGTGGTGGCGGCGCGCTCGGACAGCCACATGGCGAAGAGCGCCGTGGCGATGGCGGCGGCGTCCGTCAGCATGTGGGCGGCGTCGGCGAGGAGCGCCAGGCTGCCGGAGATGAGGCCGCCCACCACCTCGGCGATCATGTAGGTGGTGATGAGGAAGAGGGCTATGAGGAGATTCTTGCGGCTCTGACCGCGCAGGTCGTGGGCGTGGGAGTGTCCGCCGTGCCCATGGCCGTGGTGGTCGTGTCCGTGCCCATGCCCGTGGTCGTGCTCCTCGTGGGAGTGGTCGTGATGCTCGTGCCCGGCGTGCGCGTGCTCGCCGTGGTCGTGGGCATGCTCCTCATGGGAGTGGTCGTGATGCGCGTGCCCCTCGTGGCCGTGGTCGTGTCCGGCGTGCGCGTGGTCGTGCTCCTCGTGGGAGTGGTCGTGGCCTTCGTGGTCGTGATGCTCGTGCGCGCCGTGATCGTGTCCGGCGTGGTCGTGGGCATGCTCCTCGTGGGAGTGGTCGTGGCCCTCGTGCTCGTGGCGGTGTCCGCTTCCTTGCGTCATAGACCGGCGCGCCTCACACGGGAAGAAGGTGGAGAGGTTGCTGCGGCGCGCACTATAGCAC
>JAPPFU010000231.1 GCA_028875085.1 Chloroflexota bacterium | reverse complement strand
GGATTGCCGGAGCGGATGATTGCCAAGTTCCCCAGCCCCGACGCGGGCGCCTTCCGGATCGGCCTCGACCGGGGCTACTACGACCGCGAGGTTACCTTCTACCGCGACTACGCGGCGGACTGCGGCCTGCGCGCGCCAGCGTGCTACGGAAGCGCCGTGGACGAGGCCACCGGCGGCGCGGTGCTGCTGCTCGAAGACCTCTCCGCGATGCGCCTCGCCGCCGAGCGCCGCATGCCGGGGGATGCCGGGGCGCTGCTGACGCGCCTCGCCGCCTTCCACGCGCGGCGCTGGGACGACCCCGCGCTCGCGTCGCTGGCGTGGCTGCCGTCGGCCAACTCGGGCGCGGAGCGGTTCGCGCGCGACTTCCCCATCGCGTGGCCGACCATCCTGCGCGTGCTGGGCGCAGACCCGGCGGGTGCGCTGGCGGGCTTGGGGGTGGCGGTCGCCGAGCGATTGCCGAGCATCAAGGCGGCCATCGCCGAGCCGCCCGTTACCTTCCTGCACGCCGACCTGCGCGTCGAGAACATCTTCTTCGACGACGCGGGCGCGCCCGCCATCGTCGATTGGCAGCACTGCCGTCGTGGACGCGCCGCCGTGGATGCCGCCTCCTACCTGTTCGGGATGGGGTCGGAGCTGACGGAGGCGCAGGAGGCGGCGCTGCTGGCCGACTACCACGCGGCGCTGACTGCGGCGGGCGTGTCGGGCTACGCGCTCGACGAGTGCGCGCGCGACTACCAACTGGCGATGGTGGACAGGTTCGTCAGCGTCGGCTCCACCTTCGCCGCCGTCGCCCCCGAGCGTCCGGGTGGACAGGCGGCGGTCAAGTACCTCAACGAATGCGGCCTCGCGACCTTCCTTCGCATGGTCGAGGCCGCCGGCGTATAAGGAGCATCCCATGGACATACACCGCAGACACTACCCCGACATCGCGCCCACCGGCCCGACGCACGTGCGCGCCGTGCGCTGCGGCGACTTCCTCTTCACCTCCGGCTGCACCGCGCTCAACACGCCCGCGCAGGGCGGCACGCTGGTCGAGCAGTCGCGCGCCACGCTCGACAAGATCAAGCGCATCGTGGAGCGGGAGGGGCACGCGATGAGCGACATCGTGAAGCTGACCACCTACGTAACGCGCATGCAGGAGTACCGCGAGACGGAGGAGGCCATCAACGCGGTGTGGGCGGAGTTCTTCGAGGGTGAGTACCCCGCCAACACGCTCGTCGGCGCCGCTGAACTCGCCCACCCCGGCCTCGACATCGAGGTGGAGGTCATCCTCGCCTTCTAACGCCGCCACCACCCCCGCCTTCTTCCCGTCATTCCCGCGTCCCCTTTCGTCACCCCCGCGAAAGCGGGGGTCTCGACGCGACCAAGCCCCGATACGCAAGGAAGCGTCCGGCGCATATGGGGCTGGGCGGGGGAGTGGCGGGGGGGGGGCCCCCCCCCGGGGGGGGGGGGGGGGGGTTGGGCGGGGGGGGGCCCGCCCGGGGGGGGGGGGCGTGGGGGTATCCCCCACAAAAGGTTTTAATCTTCTGAGGGGTGGGGTCGCGGTGAGACGGCGTGGGAGCGCTACGCGCCCGGCGCGAGGCGCTCCCGCAGGAACCCCCGCATGATCTCCGTCGAGCGCGGCGTAACGTTGTGCCCCATCCCGCCGATGACGTGCAACTCCGTGTGGATGCCCGCCTCGTCGTAGGCGGTCATCGACTCCACCATGCTCTCCCACGCCTGCGCAGGGTCTTCGACGCCGCTGATGCCGCACGTCGGCGTCTTGCTCGCCACCTCCGCGAAGAAGCGCTGGCGCTGCTGCTTGCGCTGCGCCAGCGAATCGGGCGAGAACAGGTAGCCGCTGTGCGCCACCAGCGCCGCCAACGGCGTGCTCCGGCGTGGCACGACGTTCAGCCCCACGATGCACCCCTGCGAGTGGCCGATGACGGCGCCGCGCGACTCGTCCACCCCCAACTCCTTCGCGCACTCGGCGATGAACGCGTTGATCGGCTCCGCGATCGCGTACAGCCCCTCGATGCGCGTCCGCTCCGAGTAGCGGTTGTACCACATGTAGCAGCCCGTCGCGTCGAAGCCCGGCGGCCGGTTCGACTTCGGGTCGTTCGCCGCGTCGTACTGGAAGGGCGCGTTCGGCGCGTAGAACGCCGTGTCCGGCAGCGTGCCTGCGAGGTCGTCCGCCAGCCCGATGATCGCCTCGCCGTTCGAGCTCAGCCCGTGCAGCAGCACGACGAACGAATCCGCCGCCTTGCCCGATGCCGTCCCGCGCCGAGGCCCATCCAACGTTCCCATGCGCCCACCATACCCCATCCTGCCCCGGTAGGGTAGGAATCGAATGGCGCGCTCCGTGTGCTAGGGTAGGGCGCGCTATGGCCCGCGTCAGCATCATCCCCGGCTTGCGCTACGACGACGCCTTCGCCGCCATCGACTGGCTCTGCGCGGCGTTCGGCTTTCAGCGCCACCTCGTCGTGCCCGACGACGCGGGCGGCGTCGCCCACGCCCAACTCACGCTCGGCGAGGCGATGATTATGCTCGGCTCGACGCACGAGAGCGACTACGACAGCCTCCTCAAGCAGCCGCGCGAGGCGGGCGCGGTTACGCAGAGCCCCTACGTCGTCATCGGCGACATCGACGCCCACTACGAGCGGGCGCGCAAGGCGGGCGCGGAGATCGTCCTTGAGTTGGAGGAGCAGCACTACGGCGGCAAGCTCTACTCCGCCCGCGACCCCGAGGGCCACTTATGGAACTTCGGTTCCTACGACCCGTGGGCGGAGCAGCACAGCGAGGGGTGAGCCAGTGGACATCGACTTCGGCAGCGTCAACTACTTAGCCATCGTGGCGGCGGTCGTGCTCAACATGGCGCTCGGCGCGCTGTGGTATTCGCCGCTGCTGTTCGCCCGGCCCTGGATGGCCATCCACGGCTTCACCGAGGAGAGCATCAGGGAGTCCGGCGGCGCGGGGATAGGCTACGGGGTGAGCGTCGTTGTCTCGGTCGTGCTCGCGTTCGCCGTCGCACTGCTTGCGGAGGCCGCCGGCGCAGACACGGCGGTCGAAGGGCTGGTGCTCGGTCTGCTGGTCGGCGTGGGATTCGTCGCCACGACCGCCGGGGTCAACTACGTCTTCGAATCGAGGCCGCGCAACCTCTACCTCATCAACGTGGGCTACCCCGTCGTCTCGCTCGCGCTGATAGGCCTGCTCATCGGCGCCTGGCAGTAACGCCCCGTTCGCCCTGTGGGAACTCGAACCGCGCCCCTAAACGCGCGCCAGCCACCCGTCCACGGGCACAAGCCGCAGCCCCACCGGGTCAACGCCCAGGAACATGCCCTCCAGCGCATGCGCCCCCAGCAGCGCCGGCGACTCCTCCTCGTTGAACAGCACCCACGTCATGGTCTCGCGGTCGCCGGCGCGCACCCACACTTGCCCGACCTCCATCTCCCGCCTCTCTCCGTCGGCGAACCTAAAGTTCTGCTTCCGCACTGGCTCCACCCCTAGTTCGCGTAGCAGCGACGCGGGCGCGGAGACGATGGACGCGCCAGTGTCCACGAGCGCGTCCACCGTCGTCCACCGCTCGCGGCTCAGCCCGCCTATCGCTATCTCAGTGCTGAACGTGCCCACTCACCGCACCTGCCCTGGCGTGTCGACGAACTTCACCTCGTAGTGCTCCGGCGCGGGGCGCGGCGTCCAGTCGCCCTCGCGCGGCTGGATGTCCCGCGCGTGCTTCGACACCAGCATCCGCCACTGCGTCAGCGCGTAGTCCGGCTTGTACATCCGCTCCCGCCGCCACCAGCCCTCCCGTCGGTAGGCGTGGTGGATCTCCGCCCGCCCGAACGCGTCGAAGTTGTTGAACCCCTCCACGCCCGAGCCCGGCGTCGACCAGACCAGCGGCCCCCACTTCTCCTCGCACTCCACGTGGAACCGCTCCTCGTCCTCATCCGTGTCCACGTAGGCCGCCTGAAGGATGGTGTACATATGGTGGTCGGCGTCCACTGGCACGTACCACTCGTAGTGGATCATGCTCGGCTGCGGGAAGCCGATGCCCTCCATCGTGCACGGCATGTACCATGCGCCGCCGCCGTACTCGCCGCCCACGATGTCCGCCGAGTAGTTCTGCGGCGGAGGCGCGGCCTCCGTCGCCGCCTTGGCCTGGAGGCGCTGCCCCTCGATCTCCGCCTCCCACACCAGCGTGAACTGCGTGTGCTGGAGGATGATTCCCTTCGTCCTCCCCTCGCGCTCCTCCAACTTGATCTGGTCTTTGGTGGCCGCGTAGAAGCCCAGCGGCACGGGGAAGTAGCCGCGCTGCACGATGTCCGACCCGCGGTGCCCGTACACGTGGCCCGGGTCGAAGCCGTTCTCTACGGCGGGCCGCCAGTTGCACGGGATGAGCACGCGCACCAGCGGGTGGAACGCGATGCGCCGTTCCCCGCGCACCGCCTTCATGAACTCCGGCGGCAGGTCCTCGTCCGGCGACACCGGCTCGCCGTCGCCGATGTAGACGAAGATGGTGCGGTTCATCTCCCGCATGTGGTACGACTTGATCGACGCCTTGCCGATGATGGCGCCGCCAGGCTCGCTGATGACCTGCACGAGGTTGCCGTCGCGCCAGTCGTAGGTGAACCCGTGCAGCCAGCAGGTGATGGTGTTCTTCGTGTAGCACTCCGGCTGCGCCGAGAACGCCACCCCTCGGTGCACGCACCTGTCCTCCACGCAGTAGACGACGCCGTCGATCCGCTTGAACAGCAGCCGCTCTCCGCAGATGGTGGCCGTCTGGATCTCCCCCTCCTTCAACTCGTGGCTGAACAGGGCGGGGTACCAGTAGTTGCGCAGCCCCATCTCCGCGTCGATGTAGCGCTCCCATGGCTTCTGCCGCTCATACGCCTCGACGCTCTCCCCCAACTGCGCCTCCTCCGCCTCGCGGGACAGTTCCTTGACCATCACGACCCCCTAGCGGCCAATCTCGCCGCCAATGCTGCGCCGCTCCGCCGCTCAAAGTCAAGCCGCCATACTCCGCTGGCCTGTCCTCAACGCCGTAGGGACAGGTTTCAAACCTGTCCCTACAACGCAATGCCCGCCGGGCATCCCCGTACGGGCGACCGGCTGGTCGCCCTCGCCCTAAAACCGAACGTGGTAAAGTAGAGCCGCCCGCCGATGAAGCCGCCAACCCAACAACATAGGGTCGAGGAGCTTCGATTGACATCGACCCAAGGCAGGGAACCCGCAAACACCCCCTTGCCCTCTCCGTTTCCGGAGGGCTGGTACTTCGTCGTAACCCGCCAGGCCCTGCGAAAGGCGGGGCTTATCCGAAAGACCTGGATGGGCGAGACCATCGTCGCCTGGAGCGATGACGAGGGGCGCGTGTGCGTCGCCGAGTCCTCCTGCCCCCATCTCGGCTCCGACCTTGGCCCCGCCGCCGGAGGCTGCGTGCGCGCAGGGCGTCTCGTCTGCCCCTTCCACGGCTTCGAGTACGACGCGGCCGGCCGGTGCGTCGCCACTCCCTTCGCCGACCCGCCCAAGACCGCCCGCCTGCGCGTCTTCGAGACCCACGAGGTCGCCGGCCTCATCTTCGCCTGGTGGGGCATCGACGGGCGCGAGCCGCAGTGGGGCCTCCCCGTCGAACAGCCGGAGCAGAACGGCTGGAGCCGCATGGCGATCAAGACGCTCCGCTTCCCCGGCCATCCCCAGGAGACGACGGAGAACTCGGTGGACTTGGCGCACCTGCGCTACGTCCACGGTTACGACAGCGTGAGCCGCGCCGACAAGCTGCTTGTGGACGGCCACTACCTCGAGAGCCGCTTCGACTTCAGACGCACCCGAAGCATCGGCAAGATTGCGCGCCTCACCTTCGACGTCTCCGCCTACACGCGCATCTACGGCCTCGGCTATTCCTTCGTCGAGATACGCGAGCACTCCATCGGCATGGACATGCGCCTCTGGGTGCTAGCGACGCCCGTCGACGGCGCCTTTATCGACATGTCGCTCGTCTCGCAGGTGCGGGAGATACGGGCCCCCAAGCGCCGCGTCGCCGGCCTCGGCTTCCTCCCGCCCAGGCTGCGCGCTCCCGTGATGAACAGGTTCATCATCGCCATGCAAGAACGAGATGTCCTCCAAGACGTACTCATCTGGAGCCGTAAGCGCTACCGCTCAAGGCCGCGCCTCGCCCGCTCCGACGGCGAGATCATGCGCTTCCGCGCCTACTGCGCCCAGTTCTATCCCTCTCTGAGCGAGACGGAGCGGCCGATCCCTAGCGAGCCTGACGCGGCGAGCGTTCAAGGAGCACGCGTATGACACAAGCACTCGGCTGGCTGACCCGGCTGGTAACGGCGCGCCCATACGTAACGATTCTCGTGCTCCTCGTCGTTACGGTCGGGCTGGCCGCGGGCGCCCAGTTTCGCGCGCCCCCGCCCGAGACCAGGGCGACGCTGCCCCCGGATAGCCCCGTCACTCACGCGCTGAACGAGATCGACCGCCTCTTCGGCGACTCGGGCGCTGCCAGCGTCGTAACGCTCATCTTCCGCGGCCCGACCCTCACCCCCGGCGGCCTTGCTCAGATGGACGCCCTCGTCAATGACATCGTGAGCGAGCCGGACGTGGCGAGCCTGCTCGCGCCCAACGACTCCGTCGTCGCGCCCTCCGCGCTGGTCAAAGCGCTGCTCCAAACGGACAACCTCGCGTCGGTTACGCAGGCGCAGATCGACGCCGCCGACGGTCCTCCGGAGATTGTGGGCGCGCTCGCCACGCTGACCGGAACGGACGAGGACGGCACGCCCGTCGCTATCGCCACCGTCCGCCTGCGCGATACGGGCGACGAGCGCGTCGCCGAAGCCGAGCGCAAGATTCACCGGCTCGCCGCCGAAGACGACGGCCCGCTGCGCGTTAGAAGCGTCTCCCCCATCGTCATCGAGGACACCTACAAGAGAGCCACGGAGGAGGCGATGGCGCCTTTCGTGATGCTGGCGCTCTTGTTCATCGCGGGATTACTCCTGCTCTTCCTCCGCACCCTCTCCGACCTCCTGCTCACGCTCACCGGGCTGCTCATCGCCATCGTCTGGATCGTCGGAGCGGAGGGCTGGCTCGGCCCCAACGCGCTAGGCCTTACCGGGCCTCCGAACTCCCTCACCACGCTCGTTCCGGTCATCGTCATCAGCCTGACCGTGGACTACGCCATCCAGATTGCCTCGCACTACCGCGAGCGGCGCGTCGCGGGCGAATCCGTGGCAGTGGCCGTCCGCACGGGATTGCGGAACGTCGTCGTCCCGCTGGTGCTAGCCGCAGTAACCACCATCGTGAGCCTGCTGGCCAACCTCTTCTCCCCCATCGAGATCATCCGCGACTTCGGCGTCATCGCCGGGCTCGGCGTGGGGATGAGCCTCATCGTGATGCTCACGCTCCTTCCGGCGGGCCGTACCATCATCGATCGCAGGCGCGAGGCGCGAGGCGCGTTGAAGCCCCCGCGCCTCATCGCCAACGCGTTGCCCGGCGTCGAGCGCGCAGCGGAGGCGCTGGGCGCCGCAGTCGCGCGCAGGCCTGCGCCCTATATCCTCGGCGTGCTTTTGGTCACCGTCGCCTTGGGCTATGCCGCCACCGGCCTCAAGTCGGAGTTCACCATTCGCGACATCCTGCCCAGGGGCAGCGACCTGATGAATGACCTGGACACACTCGACGCCGCCGTCGGCGGCTCAACCGAAGTAGCGAGCCTCCTTATAAAGGCCGAGGCGACCGAGACCCGCACGCTACTGAATCTCGGCGAGCTCGCCGACGCCGTCAATAGCGAGCTTCGCCGCCCCCGCGCGGCGGCGGGACCCATCTACGCCTCTTACGAGTTGCTCTTGCGCGACTGGACTACCGACAGCGGCGAGCCGGGCGACAAGTACGACCCTGAGATCGCCGCCCTCTTCCGGCGCGCGTCCGCCGGCGTGCAACTCGACGCGGCCCTGATGCAGGAGGTCATCGACCGCATGGAGGCGATAGACCCCGCCGTCGGACGCGTCCTAGTCGACGACCCCAACGGCACCGACACTATGCTGGTTCAGCTTCAGACCTACTTCCGCGACCCCGGCGAGATACGAGACCTCCAGCGGGACATCGACGCCCTCTGGCGGGGCGACGACGGCGACGTAACGGTCACTTCGGGCGGCATCATCTCCATCACCGTAACCGACTCAATCACCGAACGGCAGACGGAAGCTATCAGCGCCACCATCGCCGCGGCCCTCATCGTGCTCGCCCTCTTCTTCTGGGCGACGGCGCGCCAGCCTGCTCTGGCTGTCATCGCCGTCGGGCCTATCGTCCTCGTCCTCATCTCCGTCTTGGGCACTATGGCGCTCGTGGGCATCCCCTACACCCTCATCACCTCCATCATCACGGCGCTGTCCATCGGCATCGGAGTGGACTACACCATCCACCTGATCCACCGCTACCGCGAGGAGTTCACCCGTCTGCGCGACCCGGAAAAGGCGGCGGTGCGTACACTCGCGACTACCGGCTCGGCGTTGCTTGGCTCGGCGCTGACCACCGCCATCGGACTTGGCGTGCTGGCGGCGTCGCCTCTTGCGGCCTCCCAGCAATTCGGCATCACCGCGGCCATCACCATCGCCTACTCGCTCATATTCTCCATCCTCATCGTGCCGCCGGCGATGACCGTCTGGGGCGCCTACCAGAATATGCGCCTGCGCTCGATGGTGCAGCACATGTGGGACGAACTGGACGAGGCCATCGAGGGCATCCACGAGCGCCACGAACGCCAACAGCCGGACTCGCCGTAGGGAAGAAGCCTATGCGGCTCCACAACCTATCCAAAGGGCTGAAGACTGCGTACCGCGGCTCGGACGTCCACCGCCGCGTGGAGCACTTCGACGGCTGGATGGACAGAGCGCACGGCGAGCACGCCGGCTCGGCCGGCTACGACCACGCCCAAACCGCCAAGGAATACTACGACCTTTGCAGCGAGTTCATGGTCTTCGGTTGGGGAGAGTCCCTCCACTTCGCGCCACTGTCGCAGCACGAGAGCCTCGAGGACTCCAAGATCCGGCACCAGCGGCTGATGATCGCCAAACTGGAGTTGAGCAAAGGTATGACGGTCGTCGACGTCGGTTGCGGCATCGGCGGCCCCATGCGCCGCGTCGTTCGAGAGGCCGAGGTCAACGTCGTCGGCGTCAACAGCAGCGAAGTTCAGCTGGAGAAGGCGAAAGCGTTGAACGCCGCCGCAGGCATCGAGCATATGGTGGACTTCTTCGCTTGCAGCTTCATGGACATGGGCGCCGTCGCCGACGATACCTTCGACCGCGCCTACGCCATCGAATCGACCTGCCACGCGCCCGACAAGGCGGCTGCGTTCGCCGAGATTTACCGCGTGCTCAAGCCCGGCGCCCTCTTCTGGGGCCAAGAGATGTGCCTCACGGACAGGTTCGACCCCGGCGATCGGCGCCACCTCGCCATCAAACGGGAGCTGATGCGCGGCATCGCGCTCAACGACATCGCGACGTTCGATGAGGTGAACCGCGCGCTCGAAGCCGCGAATTTCGAGGTCGTCGAGGCGATGGATCGGGCTGTCGAGGAGGACGGGGCCGCAACC
Organism: Chloroflexota bacterium; assembly: GCA_028875085.1. Classification (GTDB taxonomy): domain Bacteria; phylum Chloroflexota; class Dehalococcoidia; order Lucifugimonadales; family Australimonadaceae; genus JAGWBE01. The sequence goes on along the minus strand of JAPPFU010000231.1, from coordinate 2,109 downwards.
ACGCCGTGGTATCAGCCGATGGAGAGTCGGGGCAATCGGCTGGGCAGCGCCCTCGTAGCCATCCCATTAGGCCGCAGGATGTTTATGGGCGCATCTCGCCTGGCCGAGGCGCTGCGGATATTCCCGAAAGGGTCTACGGACGTCATCGCGTTGCTCGACCGCACCGCCAACGCCTACGTCGCGGGCGGCAAAGCCGGAATCTTCACGCCGCTCTACTGCTTCCTCGCCCGCAAACCCCTCTAGCGGCGCCCCCGCTAGCCTGCGGCGGCTGCGGCGGGCGGAACGGTATGCGTAACGCGCAACTCGCGCCTGCGCTCCGCGATGCGAACCCGGAACTTCTTGTTCGGCTTCAGCGAAGGAAGCGCGCTGATGCCCAACTTGTAGTTCGGAGGGTTCATCTCGAACGTGAAGTGATGCGCGAGCATCAGCACGTTCACCGCCAATTGCAGCTCCATCTGCCGCGAGCCGAGGCAGGTGTGGGTGCCCAGCCCGTAGGGGCCGTAGCCGGGGCTGCGGTGCTCGTTGCGCGGCGGTAGGTAGCGGTCGATATCGAACTTGTAGGGTTCGGGAAAAACGTCGGGCATGTAGTGCGCCGCCGTCTGCGCGATGTAGACGCGCGCCCCGATCGGCAACTGGTAGTCCTCCACGATGCACGCGTTCATCACGTTGCGCATAGAGACCGGCACAATGGGGTACATGCGCAGGCACTCCATCAGGAAGCGGTGTGTCACGTCGATGTTGGCGGGCGTCAAGTCTTCCGGACGGGGGTCGCCCTTGTCGAACAGCGCGTCCGCCTCCTTCTGGATTTTCGCGTACATCTCCGGCTGCGACACCATTGCGTAGAGGGCGAAGGTCAGCGCGTCGCCGACGTAGACGCTGGCGATGAGGGGCGCCGACAGCGCGAAGCGCAGGTTCGACTCCGGCATGAACTGCGGGTCGCTCGCGTGCATGCTCAGCAGATCGTCCGCGATGTCGCGCGGCTGCTCCGCACGCTGGGCGGGCGTATGGACGCTCAGCACGCGCTCCAGCAGCACCTCGATCATCTTCGCGCGGCGCCGCATGCCTGGCGTCTTCAGCATGAACTTAGGCATCATCCCCATAACGTGGATGATGAGCGCTCGTTCCTTGAACTTCATCAGGTCGTCCATCAAGTCTTGCGAGGAGACGCTAATCATAAACGGCGACAACTGCGCGTTAATCAGCATCCGGCACATCGCCCCCGCGCGCAGCGAACTCCCGACCTTCCACTCCGCCATGTGCTCTCGCGCGTTGCGGTACAGCGCGTCCAACTGGCCTTCGAGCCGCGTACGCGCGTAGGCCGACGCCATCGACTTGCGGTAGCGGAAGTGATCCGCTCCGTCCAATGCGGGCAGGATGCCCGACGCCCCGTATACCTTCTCGAACCCCTCCAGGTAGTCCCGCGCCCGCAGATACATGCGCCCGCGGCGGTGCACCCAGTGGTTCGTGTCCGGGCCTGCCAGGAAGATCATCGGCTTCTGAAAGGGCGGGCGAACCTGGAACACCGGCCCGTACTCCTTCGCCAGATCCGCTAGGAGCGCAGGGAGGAGGCCGCTGCGAAGGTGTCGATTGAGCAACACTTTGCGCAGCGGAACGGTCGGAATCTCCTTGGCCAATGCCGACTGCCGAGCCAGCGAAACCGCAAGCGTGTTGGTGACTGCGCTGGCGATTGAGCGGCCTATCAAGTCCATCTTGCAGATGGCCTGAATGCGCTCCTCCTCCGCTTCGTCAAGCGGGAATATGAAACGAAAGACATCGCAGGTATCGATGAGGCAGATGATGATGACATCCCTGGGAGAGGGAATCTCGTTCTCGAATATCGCCTTGCTGATGCGCGCTTTGACGAACTGAATCGCCGAGTCTTCCGAGGAGCCGCCGTACATCTCCGCACGCCACGCAGAGCGCGCTAGCGTCCAGAATTCCCCCGAGTGGTGTTCGAGGATCTTCTTCTCCACCAGATCGTCAAGCGTCGAATCGATGATTGCATCAGCACGGGGAGCGAGCCGTTCGATCCAGTATTGGGCGTTTCTCTGCGGCTCTACCGCAATCTCGTCCAGTATCGAATCCAATAGGCGGTTGCCCGTCGGCTCC
>JAPPFU010000251.1 GCA_028875085.1 Chloroflexota bacterium | reverse complement strand
CGTGAAGGCCGCCCGCCAGGTCGGCGCGCGTCTTCAGCGCCCAGTCGAGGGACGCGCCGGGGATGTCGAACCACACGCCCACCGTACGGAAGCGCTGCTCCGGCACGTCCACCTGCTCGTAGCCATAGTCGCCGCGCCCGTGCAGGCGCTTGCGCCAGAAGCCCGCCACCGCGCGCGACACCTCCACCTCTCCCACGAAGACACGCCCCGCCCCCGCAACCTTCGCCGCGTGCGTCTTCACCACGCGGATGTCCACCAGTTCACGCGCCTCCGTGTAGTAGGGCACGTCCGTCGGGCGTAGATAGGCCTCCCGCGCCTCGAGGTCGAGGCGCTCCACCATGTAGGGCTCGCCCTGATGCAGGTAGACGGCGCCGGGGTGGAGTTGGCTGTGCGCCGCGTACTCCTCCACGCGCTCCAAGATGCGCCCCGACTCCGCCTCCACGGCCAGGTACTGTGCGTCCCACGCCGAGCGGATGTTGACGCGCTGCGCCGGATAGTCCACCGAGGGCGACAGCCGCCAAGCGCTACCGCGTCGGTTCAGCAGGCCCCGCTCCGCCAGCCCCTGGGCCGCCTCCTCGAACCCCTCGGGCAGGTAGGTGGCGTCCGCTTGCGTGATGGGCTTTTCGTAGGCGGCGCACAGCAGGTGCGCGCCCAGCACGTGCGGATTCTCCGGGCGGATGCGCGCGTGCTCGTGCGGGCTGCCGAAGAAGAAGTCGGGATGGCGCATCAGGTACTGGTCGAGCGGGTTGTCCTGCGCGATGAGCACGCTGAGCGCCTCCGCCATGCTCCGCCCGCTGCGCCCCGCCTGCTGCCACGTGCTCGCCACGCTCCCCGGATATCCCGCCAACACCGTGGCGTCCAGGTCGCCGATGTCGATGCCCAGTTCCAACGCGTTGGTCGCCACTACCGCGCTCAACCGCCCGTCGGCCAACCCGCGCTCCACCGCCCGCTTGTCTTCAGGCAAGTAGGACGCGCGGTAGGGCCGCACCCGCTCCCCCCCCCCGCGCGGCTCGTGGCCCAACCGGGCCCCCACGTTCGCGTACACCACCTCCGCCTGGCGGCGTGTGCGCACGAAGGCCAGCGTCCGCACCTCCTGCTTGACCAGTGCCTCTACCAGGCGCGCCGCCTCGCTCCCGGCGCTCGCCCGCTCCGACCGCTCCTCGTCCACGATGGGGGGATTCCAGAACGCGAAGTGCTTGCCCCCACTTGGCGAGCCATCGTCGTCGATGACGAGCGCCTCCCGGCCGGTCAGGCGGCGCGCCAACTCGCCCGCGTTGGCGATGGTGGCCGAGCACAGCGCGAAGCGCGGCTCGCCCCCATAGTGGGCGCACAGGCGGCGCAGGCGGCGCAGCACGTTCGCCGTGTGCGAGCCGAAGATGCCCCGGTATACGTGCGCCTCGTCCACCACGACGAACCGCAGGTTGCGCAGGAAGCGCCCCCAATAGCGGTGATTCGGCAGGATGCCGAGGTGCAGCATGTCGGGGTTCGTGAGCACCAGGTTGGCCGAGCGGCGAATGCGCCCGCGCTCCTCCGGCGGCGTGTCGCCGTCGAAGATGGCCGCATGCGCGCCGAGGCGGTCGGTCAACAGGCGGCGCAGGCTGCGCAGTTGGTCTTGCGCCAACGCCTTCGTGGGAAAGAGCAGCAGCGCCCGCGCCGACGAGTCCTCCAACAGCGTATGGACGATCGGCGCCTGGTAGCACAGGCTCTTACCGCTCGCCGCCGGCGTAACCACCGCCGCGTCTTGGCCGTCCAGCAGCGCGTCCACCGCCGCCGCCTGATGGCGGTAGAGCGGCAACACGCCCAGGCCCTCCAACAGCGCGGTCAGCGCCGGATGCAGGTCGTGCGACAGCGCGGCGTGCTCCGCCGGACGCGGCGGCAGGCGCTCCACGTGCGCCAACCGCCCCACGCGGTCTCCCGCGCGCCGCAGCCGCTCGACGAACCGCCCCGCGTCGAACGGCGCGACGGGGGCCTCACGCGCCATCGAGCACTTGGCGGCTCACGTTGATCAGTTCCGCGTCCAGGCGCTGGCGCTCCGCGAACGCGATGGCGTTGTCCAGCATCCGCTCGGCGTGCCCCTCCTCGTTGCTCACGCATACGACGGCCAGCACGAGGGTTTGCCAGCGCTCCTGCTCGCCCACCTCCGCCACCGCCGCGTGGAACTGCTGGCGCAGCCGCGAGGCGAGCGCCTGCGCGACCCGGCGCTTCCCCTTCAGCGAGCCGTTCTCCGGGAGATGGAAGGTGAGCCGCGCCGCGCCGATCTTCACCCTGCGACTATAGCACCGGCGCGTATGCGGCTCCCGCGTTCGCGCGCCTAGGCGGTCTCCGGCCTTACGAGCGCGTAGAGGAGCAAGTCCGTCGTCTTGCCGTCCTTGACGGCGGCGCTTCTCAGCAGGCCTTCGCAGGTGAAGCCGACCTTCTGCATCACCCTGCCGGAAGCAGGGTTCCACGCGAAGTGGGTGGCATAGAGCCGCACTAGGCCAAGGGTGTTGAAGGCATAGTCCACCATCGCCTTCAGGGCCGCGGTCGCGATGCCTCTGCCCCAGTAGGGTTCGGCGAGCCAATAGCCGACCTGGGCTGAGTGGCGATGCACGTCAGCCTGCAGCTGTAGGCCAACCGAGCCGATCGCCTCTTCGCCGGTCGCGATGGCGAAGTTGGTGACGGGGTCCTGGCCGAGGTTCAGCCGTACCCAATCCTCGGCGTCGGCCATGGTGTAGGGATGGGGGAATCGGTCTTGCAGGTTGATCCAGATGTTGCGGTTGTCGGCGTGCTTGACCAGGGCGGCCTCGTCGCCGGAGCACCACTCGCGGAGTTTGTAGTCGCCGATGGGGATCTCCATCCGTCAAGTGTAACGGAGGGGCATGGCCGTTGACCGCGTTTGTGATTTTGTGATAGACAGTCATCCGAACGAGAGCGCATCCGCGTGACCTACTCACCTTTCGACGACAGCCTGACCGCCGACGTGCCGGAGGTGGTGGTGCAGCGCCTGCCCCAATACCTCCGGGCGCTCTCCAACCTCCAGCGCGGCGGCCAAGAGGTCATCTCCTCGCAGCAACTCGGCCACCTGCTCCAGGCGACGCCCGCGCAGATACGCAAAGACCTCTCCTACTTCGGGCGCTTCGGCAAGCAGGGGCGCGGGTACAACATCCGCCACCTGTTGGAGCGCCTCCGCCACATCCTTGGCCTCGAGCGCACGTGGAACGTCGCGGTCGTCGGCGTGGGACGCCTCGGGCGCGCCATCATCTCCTACCAGGGCTTCCAGCCGGAGGGATTCAGCGTCGTCTGCGCGTTCGACTCCGACCCGCGCCTCATCGGCCAACTCGCGGGCGGCCTGATAATCCACGACATCTCCAACATCCGCGAGGTGCTGCGCGGCGAGCAGGTGCAGATCGCCATCGTGTCGGTGCCGGGCGCGGAGGCGCAGCTGGTCATCGACCAACTCGTCGCCGCAGGCATCCAGGCCATCCTCTCCTACGCCCCCATCGCCGCCCACGTCCCCGAAGACGTCCACCTCCGCAGCGTAGACCCGGTGCTGGAGCTCCAATCGATGACCTACTACCTCAGCGCCCCCGACTAACCCCCGCTCCCGCTTGCGCGTTAGGAGGCGCGGAAGGCGGGGAGGACTTGGCGGACGAAGCGTTCGAACTGCGCTCGCTGATCCCACGAGGCGAATCGGACGATGAGGTGCTGGGCGCCCGCGTCGGCGTAGGCGCGCATGCGCGCCGCCACCTCCGCCGCGCTTCCCCACGGCCCCCAACGGTCTCCCCAGTGGCGCACGCCGTAGTAGGCGGTCAGGAAGTCGTCGGCCTGCGCGAGGGCGGCGTTGGGGTCGTCGTCGATATGGACGGTCATATAGAAGACGCGCTCCATCGCGGAGGCGTCTCTGCCCTCTTCCGCCGCCAGCATCATCACGCGGCGGGAGACCTCAGCGAATTCGTCGGGGCCGTCGGTGATGCCGATGATGCCGTCGGCGTAGCGGGCGGCGCGGCGGTATTGCGCCTCGGAGCCGGTGCGGTGATGGACGGCGAGCAGCAAGGGCACGCCGCCCGGCTGGACGGGCTTGGGGTAGAGCGTCACGTTCTCCAAGCGGAAGTGGCGGCCCTCGAACGAAACGCCGTCCTCCGTCCATAGGCGCTTCATAATCTGCGCCATCTCGGTCAGGCGGGAGGCGCGCGCGCGCGGCTCGACGCCCGCCGCCGTCCAATCCTGCGCCTGGCCCGCCGTGAAGGCGCCGCCGACGCCCGCGCCGATGGTCAAGCGCCCGCGTGAGAGCACGTCCACCGTAGCGAGGCTGTGGGCGAGCGGGAGGGGATGGCGGATGGCGGGGAGCATGACAGCGGAGCCGATCCTGACTCGCTCGGTGCACGCCGCGATAGCCGCCAACGCCGCCACCGGTTCGAGGCGCGGCTTGGAGACCAGGCTGTCGCCGACCCACACCGAGTCCAGACCCTCCGCCTCTGCGCGTTCGGCTAGTTCGAGGAATGCGCCCGCGTCCGCCGGGCGGTTCTCGCGCTGGGCGCGCATCACCAGGCCGCGCGTGGCTAGGAGCACGCCGACCTTGGTTGCGTCAGTCATCGCCGTGTGTCTCCCACGGGGCGCGCTCCGGATGCGCCGCGCGCCAGCGCTGCACGCGCCGCGTCCACGCCGCCGCCGCGTCGCGGAAGCCGGGCGCAGCGCCAACCGCGTACTCCAAGTCGGCGGCGGTGTCGAGGTCGAAGGCCAATCCCGCAGCAGTTACGGAGGAGAGAGGCGCGCCCGCCGCCGCCGCCGCCGCTTGGTGGCGGCTGAAGGAGCGCTCGCCGAAGCCGGGCGGAAAGCGCGCGTCTCGGGGCCAGAGCAGCGCGTTGGTGCCGCCGTCGGCTACGGCCATAACGCCGACGGGCCGCGTTAGGCCGCCGCTGGCCTCCACGACGGCGCGGAGGTCGGCTGCGGAGGCCATCGGCAGGTCGCCCGCCACTACCAGCGCCGCCTTTGCGCCCTCCTTCCACGCGCGCATCATCGCCAGCGCCAGCGACGAATTCAGGTCGTGCCCCTGCTCCGGCGTCCACTCCGCGCCCGCCTCCAGCGCCGCCTCCTCGACGAGCGCGTCGCCGCCCACCACACGGCAAGCAGCAGCGCCGAAGGCATCGGCGGCGGCGCGGACGACGCGGTCGAGCATGAAGAGGGTGATGCCCTGCCGCGTCATATCGTCCACCTCGGGGGCAAGGCGCATCTTGGCCGAGGCGAGCGGCTTCATCGGCACGAGGACGCGCAGCCCTTCGACGCTCACGCCGCGCCTCCGGCGAGCGCGAGCACCTCGCGCGCGAGAGCGACCTTGTCCGCCTCCGTCGTCATCAGCGTGTTGGCGACGTGGGGGCGGACGCCCAGTTGCGCGACGGTATCGGCGTGCGCGGCGTCCACCGCGTCGATGACGAACCGGTCGAGCAGGCCGGCGTAGCGACGAGCGACGCCGACGCAGGAGACCTCTTCGCCCAGCTCGGCCATCATATTGGCCGCCGGGCCTTTGACCGCCGTGCCGCCCACGATGGGGCTGACGCCGATGCGCGGGCCGCCGAACCCCTCGATGGCCGCGCGCACGCCGGGCAAGGCGAGGATGGGGCCGACGCTCACCAGCGGGTTGGAGGGACAGAAGACGATGGCGTCCGCCTCCGCCAGCGCCGCCGTGAAGGCAGGGGAGGGCGCCGCATACTCCGCGCCGTCCAAGCGGACGCCCGCTATGCGCGGCTCGCAGCGGCGGCGGACGAAGTAGTCCTGGAAAGCCAGTTCGCCCTCGTCCGTCAGCGCGATGGTGCGCACGGGCTCGTCGCTCATCGGGACGACGGCGTGGCGCACGCCGAGGCGGGAGGCGATCTCGCGCGTCGCCTCCGTCAGCGTGGCGCCTTGGCGGAGCAGGTCGGTGCGGCGGATGTGCGTCGCCAGGTCGAGGTCGCCCAAGCGGAACCACGTGTCGGCGCCGAGCCTTCCGAGCGCCTCGAGCGCGCGGAAGGACTCGCCCGCCAAGCCCCAGCCCATCTCCTCGTTCGACAGGCCCGCGAGGGTGTAAGTAACGGTGTCCAGGTCGGGCGAGACGTGGAGGCCGTGGAAAGTTTCGTCGTCGCCGGTGTTGACGACAATGCGGAGGTCGTCGGGCGGGAGGAGGCGCGCGAGGCCCAGCGCCAACTTGGCACCCCCTACCCCACCCGCAATGGCAAGGAGGCGCATCACTACGGCCCCGGCGAATGCGCCATAACCGCCCGCTCCATCTCCCCTACGCCCCTAGCGCTCGGCGCGGGCGCGCAGCGCGTCGGGGAGGGTGGGGCCTTCGAGGCGGGGGGCGCGCTGGCCTTCGTAGCGGTACTCGGGCATGCGTATCAGTTCGGCGTAGGAGCCGAAGCGTTCGGGATGCTCGGCGGCGAGGTCGAGGGCTTCCGGCTCCGGCGGCTCCTGCTCGAAGGTGCGGCGGATGCGGTAGAGCGTGTCGCGCTCGGCCGGGACGCGGCCCAGGTCGCGCACCCAGCGGCGCAGTTCGGAGGGCGGCACCAGTTGGCCGTAGGATGCCCCGGCGGAGGTGGAGATGCTCTCGTTGATGAGCGTGCCGCCCAGGTCGTTGCATCCGGCGGACAGGAGCGCCTGCGCCAGCTTCGGCCCCTCCTTCACCCACGAGCATTGGATGTTGTCGATCCATCCGTGAAGGACGACGCGGGCGATGGCGTGCATGCGGATAACGTCGGCGCCGGTCGCGCCGGGGCGGATGCCATCCACCAGGCGCTTCGACCACATGGGCGCCTCGGCATGGACGAAGGAGAGGGGGACGAACTCGGTGATGCCGCCCGTCTCCTTCTGGACGTCGCGCACGAATGCGAGGTGCTCGGCGCGCTCGCGGTCGGTCTCCACGTGGCCGAACATGATGGTGGAGGTGGTGGGGATGCCGACGCGATGGGCAGTGGTGATGACCTCGCGCCACTGTGCAACGCTGATGCGCCCGGGAGCGATGCGGTCACGCACCGACTGGACGAGCACCTCCGCCGAGGTGCCGGGCAGCGAGCCAACGCCCGCGTCCCGCAGCGCGACCAGGTACTCCTCAATCGAGCAGCGCGAGCGGATGGCGCCGTAGAGCACCTCCTCCGGGGAGAAGCCGTGGATGTGCATATCGGGCAGCGCCGACTTGACGGCGCGGGCGAGGTCTACGTAGAGCGAGCCTTCCATCTTGGGGGGCAGCCCCGCCTGGACGCAGACCTCGGTGGCGCCCAGTTCGGCGGCCTCCGCCGCGCGGCGCACGATCTCGTTGAGGGGCAGGAAGTAGCCTTCCTCCTCGCGGTGGTCGCGGGAGAAGGCGCAGAAGCCGCAATGCTTGATGCACACGTTGGTGAAGTTGATGTTGCGGTTCACCACGTAGGTGACCACGTCGCCGTTGGCGCGGCGGCGCAGCGCGTCGGCAGCCGCCATCAGCGCGAGCAACCCCGCGTCCTGTGCGCCGAACAGCGCCTCCGTCTCGTCCACGCTCACCTCGCCGCCGGAGAGTGCCTTGTCGAGGACGCGGGCGACGGCGGGGTCGGCGGCATTGACCAGCGCCTCGACGGCGCCGTGCAGGTGGTTCAACTCAAGTCCGTCGTTCGTCATAGCGCTCCATCCGTCGTTCCCGTGAAGGGAGATTGTTGCGTCACTCATTCACCACCCCACCTCCGCCCCGTAATCGAAGCGAGGTTCCCGCTTTCGCGGGAATGGCGATGCGGGCGCGCGGGCGGGCATACTACCGAACCTCCAGTTCGGGGCGCACGTAGCCGTCGTCCGCAATCAACTGCGCGACGCGTTCGGCGACGGCGGCGGACGGATACCAGCGGCCCGAGGCGGCGTAGTCGGGGAAGAGGGCGAGGCGCTCGCGCAACTCGAAGCCCGCCTCGGCGGTGATGGCGCGCAGGGCGGCCACCTCCGGCCACGCGGCCTCGGGGTTGATGAAGTCTTTGGTGAGGGGCGATACGCCGCCCCAATCGTTGTTGCCGGCTAGCAGGTAGGCGCCGCAGCCGTCCGTGTTCAGGTTCGGGGGCGATTCGACGTTCATCTCCGGCCCCAGCAGCAGGCGCGCCGCCGCCTGCGTGCGCAGCATATCGACGAGGGACGGCTCGGCGGCGGCGCGCATCCGCGTCGACGGCTTGGCGCGGAAGTTCTGGACGATGATCTCCTGGATGTTGCCGCGACGCTCTTGCGCGTCGCGTATGGCGATGAGGGAGCGCACGCGGTCTTCGAGCGATTCGCCGATGCCGATGAGGATACCGGTGGTCATAGCGACGCCCGCATCGGCGGCGGCTTCGAGGGTGGTGATGCGCTGTTCCGGCGACTTGGAGGTCGTCCCGTAGTGCGCGCCGCCCGGCTCGAACAGCGCCTCGCTCACGCTCTCCAGCATGATGCCCATGCTCACGTTCCACGGCGCGAGGGCGGCCATCTCGTCGGGAGAGAGGACGCCGCAGTTGGTGTGAGGCAGCAGTCCCGTCTCCTCGAGCACCAGCCGCGCCATCGCGGCGGCGTAAGCGGGCGTGGATGGATAGCCGAGGCGGTCGAGTTGCTCCGCCATCTCGGGGTGGCGCCATTCGGGGTGGTCGCCCAGGCTGAACAGCGCCTCCTTGCAGCCGAGTTCGGCGCCCCGGCGCGCGACGGCGAGCACCTCGTCGGGCGTCATCGTGTGGGCGCCCCCCTGGCCGGGGCCTTTGACGAAGGTGCAGTAGCCGCAGCGGTCGCGGCAGAGATTGGTGAGGGGCAGGAAGACCTTGCGCGAGTAGGTTACGCGGCGGTGAAGGCGCGCGCGGAGGTTGAGTTCGGCGGCGGCAGCCATAGCCGCGGCGAGGTCGGCGCCCGACGCGCGGATGAGCGCACAGCCGTCCTCGACGGAGAGCGTCTCGCCGCACAGGGCGGCGTCGATGGCGCGCCGCACGGGAGCGGATACGGAGGGGAATTGCGCGGTCTGCGTCAGAGCGGGCCTCACCGTAGATCGTCGGCTCCCGCGGGAGCAGGGGTGAGGCGCGATGGGCCTCTGCGTAGCGCAGACGGATGGTAGCATGGGATGGTTGCGGCGGCAACGAAGCCGCCTCGGCAGCGAGGCTTCTATTGGCATTGCGCCGCGCCGTCAGCGCTCTCGCCGTCGCCGTTATAGCGGCGGCGGCCTTTCTGATGCTCGACGCGGCGCAGCCTTGGGTGGGCGACTGGGTCGCCCCGGTGTGGTTGCTGTGCGGCGCGTTCGTCCCGTTCCTGATCGGCCTGGGGCTGGGGCCGCGCGCGGCGGGGGCGTGGCAACCGGTCGCGGGCGGCGTCTTGGGCGCGCTGGTCGGCGCCGTGCCCGGCCTGCTTATCGCCGGGCCGCAAGACCTGACCGCGCTCACCTATTTCAGCGAATGGGAGGGACGCGACTACGCCGGTCGCAGCGCGATCGTCTTCCTCATCGCGGGAGTGGTCGCGTGCGGCGGATTCGGCGCGACGGCGCTGCCCGTCGGGATAGCGTCGTCTGGGCGGCTGCGGCGGCGTAAGGCGAGCGGGTGAGGGCGGAAGGCGCCATCGGCCCCGCGGCGTCGCTCGGCATCCCCAACTTCCGCTGGTTGTGGCTGGGGACGGTCTTCTCGTCCATCGGCCAGTGGATGCAGCAGGTAGTGTTGGGCTGGGTGGTCTACGACCTGACGGGGTCGGGCACGATCCTGGGGGGCGTGAACGGCGTGCGCTCGGTCGCGATGCTGGGATTCGGTCCCTTTGCGGGCGTGTTCATCGACCGAGCCGACGCCAAGCGCGTGATGGTGGTCGTCAGCCTCTTCCTGATGGCGCTGAGCGCGCTGATGGGCGTGCTGCTCTTCACCGACCTCATCGAGGTCTGGCACATCTTCCTCTTCATGTTCGCCTTCGGTCTCGCGCAGGTGCTCGACCAGCCGCTGCGCGCGACGATGACCTTCCTGCTTGTGCCGCCGCGCCTGGCGCCCAACGCGATGGCGCTGAACACGGCGGCGATGAGCTCCACGCGGGCGCTGGGGCCTGGCGTGGGCGGCGCGCTGCTGCCGCTCATCGGTGCGGCGGGCGCTTTCTTCGCTCAGGCCGCCTCCTACCTGTTCGCCACACTGACGCGGTTCATGATCGCGTTCCCCGAGCGTGAGCAGGCGCAGCGCCGCGATTCTCCGCTGCAGAACCTCAAGGACGGGGTGCACTTCGTGGCCACCGCCCGATACACGCGCGCGTTCCTGCTGCTGAACCTGACGGCGCCCGTGCTGCTGATCCCCATCTTCACCGCGCTAACCCCCATCTACGCCAAGGACGTGTTCGAGTCCAACGAGACGGGCCTGGGCCTGCTGGTGGCGATGGTGGGCGTCGGCGGGGTGCTCGGCGCGGCGACGGTGGCAGCGCTCGGCTCTTTCGAGCGGCGCGGTTTGCTGGAGATCGTCGCGCTGTTCGGCTTCTCGGCGGGCCTCTTCGGCTTCTCTTTCGCCGCCGAGCTGTGGCAAGGCCTGCTGCTGATGCTCTTCACCGGGTTCGCGGAGCAGGTATTCCTGCTCACCAACATGACGATGCTCCAACTCACGGTGCCCAACCGCATGCGCGGGCGCGTCAGCAGCCTGATGATGCTGGGCTTCGGCCTGATGCCGATAGGGGCGCTGGCGGCGGGCGCAGGCTCCGACGCCATCGGGCCGCAGGCCATCACGCGCATCATGGCGGGCGCGGGCGGCCTCATCGCCGTCCTGCTGCTGCTCGCCGCGCCCATCGTGCGCAACGCGACCCTCAGCCACATGATGCGCCTGCACGCCGAGGCGAACGAGGACGCGGGCCAAACCGCCCCCGCCGAGGCGTGAGCCGACCGCTGCCGATTGGCGGAGGAGCGTCCGCCCTCTCAGCCCTGCGTGCTAGCGCCCGACCCGGTCCTCCTCCGACAGGTGCGGGACGGTTTTGCCGGTGTCGGCGAAGGTGCGCGTGACGTCGGTGGAGGCGTACACCCACTGGATGCGCATTAGGGCGTCGCCGGTGTTGCGGAAGCAGTGCGTCAGTCCGGCAGGGATGAAGGTGCTGTCGAGCGCCTTGACGGGCGTGACGACCCCCTCCACCTCGCACTCGCCCGCGCCCTCCAGCACCGTCACCAATTCGTCGGTGTTGTGGGAGTGGAGCGGCACGGCGACGCCCGGCTGGAAGGTGGAGACTCCGGCGATGAACGAGGTCGCGCCGGTCTCCTTCAGCAGCAACGGAACGCTTGCCGCGCCGTTGCCCCGGTCGATGGGGCGCTGCTCGTCGAACCTGATGATGCGCGCGTCAGCCATGGCATGCCTCCTGTGGGAGAAGGAGTATAGGGCACGCGGCGTTGCGGAGGGGGCTGACGGAGGAGTGGAGCCATCGGACGGATTCGAACCGTCGACCTGCGGTTTACGAAACCGCTGCTCTGCCACTGAGCTACGATGGCGCGGTTCCATCCTATCACTCCACCCCCTACCCTGCCTCTCTCCTAACGCAACGAAGGCCCCCGGATGTCCGGGGGCCTTCGTTGCGTCTGCGTTGCGCAGAGTGGGCGGTTAGCCCGCGGCGGAGGTCTCCGCCTCTCCCGCGTTGACGGCAGTGCGGTCGAAGCGCAGGCCTGCCATGGGAGTGGTCGGCGTAGCCGACGTGTCCAGTTCCTCGCTTTCCTTCTCCACGTCGCGCCCGAAGGGGGCGTAGCGACCGGCGAAGGCGCGGGTTACGACCAGCCTGCGCCACTGGACGACCTCGGCGTCATGGCCGGAGAGCATCTCCGGCCAGTCGTAGCGCTGGTTGAACATCATCGCGCCGT
>JAPPFU010000207.1:11405-11771 GCA_028875085.1 Chloroflexota bacterium | reverse complement strand
CTGAAAATCGCGCAAGGCGGCCGCGGCGCGGGGCTGGTGCTGGCGCTAGGGGTGCTGTTCTATACGCTGACGAACGTTACGACGGCGGCGGCGCTGGACGTTGCGGGCGCTGGGGTGCAGGCGTCGAGCATGGGGTTGATGTCGGTGTTCACGCAGTTGATCGCACTGCCGGCGCTGGTCGCGGGCGGTTGGCTGGCGGAGGAATTGGGGTACGGGAGCACGTTCGTGATGTCGGCGGCGTTTATGTTCTTCGGGGCGCTGCTGATGGTTCCGCTGCGGATGTATCAGGGTTCGCACAAGACGGCGCGCTTCGGGGGGTGAAGAGAAAAATCTTTTTGTGGAGGATACCCCCACGCCTCCAGCCGA
>JAPPFU010000207.1:4619-11395 GCA_028875085.1 Chloroflexota bacterium | reverse complement strand
CCCCCCCCCCCCCCCGGCCCCGCGGGCACCAGGCGGGTGGTATGGGTCCCCCCTCCATGCCGCGGGTATGGGAGAGAAGGAGCAGGGGGTTGGATTGACGTACGCGGCGGCAGGGGTGGACGACGACGCGGCGGCGGAGGCGCTAGAGGGGTTGCTGCGTTGGACGCGCCGGACGCTCGGCTTGCCCAAGGGGGCGGGGGCGCCCCTGTCCGGGGAGGGGTTCTTCGCCGCGGTGCTGCGGCTGACGGAGACGCTCAACCTCGCCGTCTCGACGGACGGGGTGGGGAGCAAGGCGGCGGTGGCGCAACTGGCGGGGCGCTACGAGTCGATCGGCTGGGACTGCGTGGCGGTCAACGTGAACGACGTGCTGTGCGTGGGTGCGCGTCCCGTCGCTCTGCTCGATTACATCAGCGTGCAGGAGCCGCGCGCCGATCTGCTGGAGGCGTTGGGAAAGGGGATGGCGGCGGCGGCCGAGCGCGCAGGCGTCGCGATCGTCGGCGGCGAGGTGTCGCAGCACCCGGACACGCTGACCGGGCCGCGGCCGGGCTACGCGTTCGACATCGCGGGGACGGCGTTGGGCGTCATCGAGGGGCGCGAGCCTATCGACGGCTCCGCCGTGCGCCCGGGCGACGCCATCATCGGCATGGCGAGCGACGGCATCCACGCGAACGGGTTGACGCTGGCGAGGCGTGCGCTGCTGGTGGACGGAGCGGGGATCGACCGTCCGCTGCCGCAGTGCGGGGCGACCGTCGGGGAGGAGTTGCTGCGCCCGACGCATATCTATGTTCCGGAGGCGCTGGCGCTGCTGAAGTCGGACGTTCCCGTCCACGGCCTGGCGCACGTCAGCGGCGGCGGCTTGCTGAACCTCGCGCGCCTCAACGCCGAGGTGGGCTACCGCGTGGACGCGCTGCCGCCCGCGCCGCCGGTGTTCGAGGCGATCCGCGAGGCGGGCGACGTGGAGGCGGCGGAGATATTCCGCGTCTTCAATATGGGCGTCGGCTTCTGCGCCATCGTCCCGCGAGAGGCGGCGGACGACGCGCTAGCGGCGCTGCGGAGCGCCGAGGGAGACGCGCAGGTCATCGGCGCGGTTACCGACGGCCCGCGCCGCGTGGAGGTGGAGCCGTATCACCTGGTGAGCCAGGGCGGGCGGTTCGTGGAGCGGGGAGCGCGCTAGAGCCAGGGATAGGGCAGGTCGCGGTGGGAGGTGGGCGCAGGCATCACCGGGTCGGCGAGCAGACGGCGGACGCGCTCGCGGAGCGCGTCGGTCTCGTCCGGGGCAAGCAGGCCGGTGAGGGCGCTAGCAGCACCGTGCGCGGGCGCGTCGAGCAGGGAGCTGAGGCGAGCAAGGTCGTCCAGCAGCGGCTGCGGAACGGGATTGCCGGCGAAGTCCCATATGACGGTGCGGAGCTTGTGCTCGGCGTGGAGGGTGAGGCCGTGGTCGATGCCCCACACGCCGCCCGTCTGCGCGACGAAGCAGTGGCCGCCCTTGCGGTCGGCGTTGTTGGCCACCAGGTCGAAGACGGCCATGCGGAGTGCCTCTTCAAGATGGTCGTCGCGGAGGCTGAAGAAGTGGGAGTCGGGGCGCGGCGGCACGAAGAGTTGGAGCGAGCCGACGCCGAGTTCGCCGTCGCGGACGACGGTCGGCGGCGCGATGGGCCAGCCGAGCAGAAGCGAGAGTTCGTAGGCGGCGCACTCGCGGCGGTAGAGGCCGGGGGGGAAATCCCAGAGCGGCCGCTCGCCACGCTCGGGCTTGTAGACACCGTAGGCGCGTTGGTCGTCGAGGGCGAGTTCGACGACGAAGGTGAAGTTGGATGCGGCGGGGTGCAGCCAGCCGTCGCCCATCTCGGCGCGCTCGACGAAGGCGCGGGCGTGGGGAGAGTCGGGCGCTACGTCGTGGCGATCGAGGTTGACGCTTTCGCCGCGTTGGAGGGCGCGGAGGCGTTTGGCGACCATCGGTGGAGGAGGATACACGGCGAGGGCCGGAGGCGAGGGGCTGGCCGCCCTACCCTGCCCCTTATACGTCGGGGCGGCTATGGTATGCTCGGGCAGACGGTGAAGTTGGGCGGGGCAAGATTGCAGGCTGAACGCAACGTACGGCGCCGAGCGTAGAACTCACTTTGGAGCGTCTGACTAAGGACCCCCTTTCGGGTGGCTAAGCCCGGCGCGCACACGCGCTTGATTCCCACGGCGGCGGCGTACTTCAGGCTGACCAAGCCCAGGATAGCCCTTCTGTTGCTCATCAGCACCGCCGCCGGGATGCTGGCGGCGGGGGGCGGGTCGGTATCGTGGAGCCTGGCGTTCGCGCTGCTGGCCGGAGGCTATCTGTGCGCCGGCGGAGCCGGGGCGATGAACTGCTATCTGGATCGCGAGCTGGACTTGGCCATGGCGCGCACTCGCAGCCGACCCCTTCCGATGGGGCTGGTCGGCCCGAGGAGCGGGCTAGTGTTCAGCATCGTCATCAGCCTGCTCTCTATTCCGCTGCTGCTGCTCGTCAGCCCTCTGGTTGCGCTGCTATCGGCGGCGGCTTGGCTGTACTACGTCCTCGCCTACAGCGTGTACCTGAAGCGGCGCACCCACCAGAACATCGTGGTGGGGGGCGCCGCCGGTGCCTTCCCACCGCTGATTGGCTGGGCGGCGGTGTCCGGCGGCGTAGACCTGTCGGCGGTCTTCCTGTTTCTCATCGTTTTCTTCTGGACCCCGCCCCACGCATACGCCCTGATGCTGGTGCTGAAAGAGGAATACAAGAAAGTGCGTATTCCCATGCTTCCGGTGGTTCTGGGCGAGAGGGAGACCGGGCGTCACATCCTTCTGTACTCGGTGCTGCTGTTGGTGCTGACGGCGCTGCCTGCCGCCCTCGGCCTCTTCGGGATGCTGTACCTCGCCACGGCCGTCGTGCTGAGCACCCTGCTTGTGGCGCTCGCGGCGATGCTGTATCGCACCCTGGCGCGCGCGTGGGCCATCAGGCTGTTCCGCTACTCCAACCTGTACCTGGCCGCCCTGTTTGTGGGCCTCGTCGTAGACCGCGCCCTCGCCGCTTGAGAGGGCATTTGCGCAACTGCGCTGCCTCTCCGCCCCCACCCCCCTAATCGAAGCGAGATTCCCGTTTTCACTGGAATGACGGTTGGAAAGCGGGAGGACGGAGAGGGGCGCGGCTAGGAGGGGAGGTCGTGGTGGCCGTTGGAGCGGGGGCAGACGTGCTGCTCGCCGTCGTTCAGGGGGGCGGCGCAGAGAGTGCACCGGGGGCGTCCGGCCGCGCAGACCGCGAGGGCTTGGTCGGCGAAGGCGTCGAGTTGGGCGCGTCCGGCCCAGAGGGCGACGGCGACGTCCTCGACGGCGTTGGCGAGGAGCATGTAGCGGTCTTGGTCTTGGTCGTAGCCGATGGCGAGGCTTGCGACTTTGTATTCGTGGTCGGCGCCGACGTTCAGGGTTCGGCCCGGAGGGACGGTGCGCACTTCGGTCTTGAGCAGCTGCTTGATGGCGAGGGCGAGTTCGTAGAGCTGCTCCTTCTCCACCCAGAGTTGGGCGGAGGCTTGGTCGGTCTCGGTGCGGAGGCGGAAGTAGCGCTGGCCCGGGGCGCCGACCGATTCGGCGAGGAGTTCGCGGACGGGGCCGAGGTCGAGTTGCGGGTCGCGGGAGGTCACGAGCGGTCGAACATCTCGCCGACGGAGAGGCCGCCGTGGATGCGGTGGATAGCCTCACCGAGGAGGCCGGCGATGGAGAGGACTTTGATCTTGCCGTCCCGCTTCTCTTGAGGGACGGCGATGCTGTCGGTGACGATGAGTTCCTCGATGGGGCCGGAGCGGAGGCGTTCGGGGGCGGGGCCGGAAAGGATGCCATGGGTGGCACAGGCGTAGACGCGCTCGACGCCGCCGTCGATGAGGGCGGCGGCGGCGCCGACCATGGAGCCCGCGGTGTCGACCTCGTCGTCGACGAGGACGGCGGTGCGGCCTTCGACGTCGCCGATGATGTTCATATGCTCGGTGACGCCCTCGTCGCGGGAATCGAGGCACTTGCAACGCCAAGGAGGTTTCCTGGTCAGAGACGGGCGCGCTTGGTTCCGCCGATGTCGACGGCGACGACGACGGGGGAGCGGAGCTCTTTCTCGATGAGGTGGCGCGCGTAGATGGGCATGGCGGTGAGTTCATCGACGGGGAGGTTGAAGAAGCCTTGGATCTGGCCTGCGTGGAGGTCGACGGTGAGGACGCGGTCGGCGCCGGCGGTGGAGATAAGGTCGGCGACGAGGCGGGCGGTGATGGGGACGCGGGGTTGGTCTTTCTTGTCGGTGCGCCCGTAGCCGAAATACGGGATGACGGCCGTGATGCGGCCTGCGGAGGCCCGCTTCGCGGCGTCGATCATAATGAGGAGTTCCATGACGTGGTCGTTGACGGGGTAGTCGAAGGGCTGGAGGAGGAAGACGTCGCGCTGGCGGACGTTCTCGAGGATACGGACGAAGGTGTTGTCGTTGGTGAACTTGAAGACCTCCATGCGTCCGAGGGGGATGCGGAGGTATTCGCAGACGTCGGCGGCGAGGCGGCGGTTGGCGTTTCCGGTGAAGACCTTCAGCTCTTCGTAGAACGGCATGGCGGCTCCGGAGGGGCAGGGGTGGCGCGACGGGGGCGATTCTAGCAGCGGGGCGGGCAGGCGCAAGCGGGGCTGTGCTATCATCCCCGCTGCTCCGTATGCGGGCCCGACGCCCGCGCGTTTCAGGAGGGGGCTTATGTGGAGAACGGGCATCACGATAACGTTGGGCTGGGCCGCGCTGTTCGCCGGCCTAGGCGTGGGGATATGGCGGTTCGTGGAGGGCGACTGGGTGAGCGGGGTGATCGCCTTGGCGGCGGCGGGAGCGGCGCTGGCGTTGGCCACCGCGCTCGCCAACGCGCTCACGCGCACCATCAACCGGTAAGGCTCCCGAAGAGCACCGGCGGCGCCCCATCTGACGGATGGGGCGCTTTTCGTTAGCCCGGAGGTTTCCATGCTGCCCACCGAACGGCGCGAACGTCTGCGCGCCCAACTGGCCAAGCCCGAGTGCATCCAACCCGCGTCGGTCTTCGACCCGCTCTCGGCGCGGATGGCGGAGCGGCTCGGCTTCGAGACGGCGGTGCTGGCCGGATCGGTGGCGTCCGCCGTGGCGGTCGGCGTTCCGGACGTGGGACTCATCACGCTGACGGAGCTGGCGGAGACGGCGCGGCGCATCACGCGCGCGTCCGACCTGGGTCTGGTAGTGGACGCGGACCACGGGTACGGGAACGCGCTGAACGCGCGGCGGACGGTGCGGGAGTTGGAGGACGCGGGCGTATCGGCGCTCACCATCGAGGACACCGAACTCCCGCAGGCCTACGGGACGACGGGCGAGCGCCTGATCAGCGCGGCGGAGGCGCAGGGGAAGTTGCGGGCGGCGCTGGACGGACGCCAAGACACGGCGACGGTCATCGTCGGGCGCACACACGCGATGCGGAGCAAGGGGCTGGAGGGCGCGGTCGGGCGCGTGCGCGCCTATGCGTCGTGCGGAGTGGACGCGCTGTTCCTCGTCGGCGTCTCCACGCTCGAGGAGGTGGAGGCACTGGCGGAGGCCGCGGGCGGCCTGCCGCTGGTGCTGGGCAATCCGCCTGCGGCGCTGGACGACGCCTCGCTGGCGGAGCGGGGGGTGCGCCTCGCGTTCCGGGGCCATCCGGCTTTCCTGGCGATGGTGCAAGCGGTGCGGGAGGGGCTGGAGGCGCAAGCGGGGTTGCGCAGCGCGGAAGATATCGCGGGGCGCTTGGCGACGCCGGAGTTGCTCGCGGAGGCGACCGCCGCCGCCGACCACGCGCGTTGGGCGGAGGAGTTCCTGCGGTAGCGCGTGGCCGGCGCTAGGCGGCTTCCAGTGCTCGGGCGAGGGAGGGGGAGAATTCGCGTTGCTGCCAGCGGCGGACGTCGGCGGTTTGGAGTTCGTCGGCGAGGGTTTGGGGGTCGCGGGAGAGGCGCTCGAGGCTCCGGGCGGGCCACACGAGGGCGGGGTCGATGGCGAGGCGGGCGGCCTCGCCCGCGCGCCACGGTCGAAAGCGCTTGAGGCGCTGCGCGATGCGGGCGGCCTCGGCGCGGGAGGGGCGCGGGCGCGGAGGGAGTTCGGGAGCGGGACGGCGAACCTCGGGGGCGGCCAGGCCGCGTTTCACTGCCCGCCGCAACTTCTCACCGAGCCTGCGCGCAACGGAGGGGGGCATAGAGGGGGCGTCGGCGGGGTCGAGGGCCGGGTTGGCGGCAAGTTCGCCGAGCGCCGCGTTGGGGACGACAAAAGCAGGCGGCCGCGACAGACGGCGCGCCTCCGCCTCGCGCATCTCAAGGAGGGAGCGGAGAACGGCAAGGCCGCGCGCGTCCAGCCCCCTACCCTCTTTGAAGGAGAAGAGAGCGCGGTCGGGGTCGGGCGGTTGATGGCGCACCTGCTCGAGGCGGGCGAACTCCTCGTCGGCCCACGCCTGACGCCCTAACGCGGCGAGGCGCTGAGCGAGGGCATCTCTGAGCTCGGCGAGATGCGCGACGTCGGCGGCGGCGTAGTCGAGGGCGGTTTGCGTGAGGGGGCGCTTCGACCAGTCTTGCTTCTGGATGCGCGCCTCCTTGGGGAGGTCGAGGCCGAGCAGCGAGGACGCCAGCGCGCTCAGGCCGACCTGCTCGATGCCGGCGATGCGGGCGGCGACGTAGGTGTCGAAGATGTTGGCGGCGGTCAGGCCCCAATCGCGGTGGAGGCCGCGCAGGTCGTAGTCGGCGCCATGGAGAATCTTCTCGACGGGGGGCGATGCGAGCAG
>JAPPFU010000207.1:0-4609 GCA_028875085.1 Chloroflexota bacterium | reverse complement strand
TGCGTTGGGGCCCCCTTGTAAATTTTCCGCGCGGGGGGGCTTGGCGAGCTGTGGGCGCTGGGGCGGGTGGTGGGGCACGCGGAGGGGGTCGATGAGGTAGACACGGCCCGCGCCCGCTAGTTGGACGAGGCAGACGCGCTCGGGGTAGCGATGGCGGCTGTTGGACTCGGTGTCGAGGGCGATGCGGGGAGCGCCGGCAAGCGCGCGCACGGCGTCCGCCAACTCGCGCGGCGCGTCGACGACGGCGTAGGAGGGGCCGGGCAAGCGGGCTAGCGCGCCTCCGTCCACGACTCGGAGAAGGCGAGGGCGCAGGTGCTGAAGGGTCTGCCGTCGCGCTCGCGGGGCCATGGGCGCCCTCCCGCCTGCCCGCCGTCCACAGTGAGGCGGGCGCCCGCTGCGGGGAAGAACAGCGTGTTCACTCCGTAGGGGCGGTTCTCCGTGGCGTTGGGCTGCGTGTGCAGGAGCAGCGGCTCGCCGAGGTCGTACCAGGTGAGGGAGATGTCCTCGTCGGGCGTGGACACGAGTTCCGTCCAGAAGGAGCGCACGTCGCCTCTGCGTTCGAACTCCGCCTCGATGACGGGAAGGTTCAGGTCGCCGAAGGCGGCGTTGATGCTGGCTTGGACGCCGGCTTGGAGCCAGCGGGTCATGGCGATGTTGTCGGAGTAGACCTGAACCTCGTCGTCGGTGAGTTCACTGCGGAGGAAGAGGACGTGGCCGGGGCCGTAGGGCGAGAAGATGATGCGCCAGAAGCTGGCCTCGGTGGTTACGGGGCCGTCGTCCGTCTCGCTGAGGCGGATGAAGGGGTTCTCTCCGGTAAGGAGGACGCGGTTGGGGTCGAAGGGGCTGGTGGTCATGGCGACTCCGTGGGCGGCGGGTATGGTGCGGATTGTAGCCCCTCGAGCGCCTCAGGGCGAACGGATGGGGGCGCGAGTGCGCGCCCTGCCGCCGGTCTCGGGGCCGAGGACGGCCATCAGGACGGCGCTGACCAAGAGCCATGCGGCGGCGGCGGTGAAGGCGGCGTAGGGGCCGAGGGCGGCGTAGAGGGCGCCGATGACGAGGGGGGCGCCGAATGCGCCCGCGTTCTGGAAGACGGCCCAGACGCCGAGGAATTCGCCGCGGCGGGCCTCGGGGGCAAGGTCCATCGCGTAGGCCTGGGAGGATCCCATGACGAAGCCCTCGGCGACGCCGTAGAGGAGCACGACGGCGAGCACGGCGCCGAAGGCGCCCGCGTTGGCGAAACCGAACGCGGCGGCGGCAAGCAGGGCGAGGCCGGGGACGAGCGTCTTCTTCCTGCCGAAGCGGTCGACGAGCCAGCCGTTGGGCATGGCGACGCCGAGGGCGACGGCGCCCGCAAGCGTGGCGAGCAGCCCGATCTGTCCCTCAGGCATCTCCAGCACGTCCTTCAGGTGGACGGGGAGCAGGGACATGAAGACGCCCTGGGCCATCATGCTCAGGCCGAAGGTGGCGACGGCGAGCGCGACGAAGGCGCGGGAGCGGAAGAAGGAGAAGTCGAGGCCGCGGCGCGCGCCGGGCTGGGAGGTTCGCTCCTTGGCCGAATCGGGGCGTGTCTCGGCAAAGAGGAAGAGCGCGATGAGCAGCGAGACGGTCTTGGTTACGCCGTTGAGGGCGAAGACCCAGCGCAGATCGATCATCGCCAGTCCGCCCGCGATGAGGGGGCCGAGGATCATGCCGAGGCGCTGGGAGACAGTGCGGGCGGCGACGACGCGCCCACGGTTGGAGGTGTCGCTCACGTCGGCGATGAGGACGTTGGTGGAGGTTACCCACATGGAGACGCCGATCTGGCCGATGAACTCGAGCACGGCGAAGGCGGCGAAGGTGTCGACGAATATCTCGGCGAAGCTGGATCCCGCGCGCAGTCCCGTGCCCAAGACGATGAGGGGCTTCCTGCCGACGCGGTCGGTCATATAGCCGGTGATGGGGCCCGCCGCCATGCGCGCGAGGGCATTGGTGGCGGCGATCAGCGGCGCGTAGAAGACGTTGCCCGAAACGAGGAAGGCGAACAGCGGGCGGGCAAGGCCCTGGGCGCCCGTGCCCACGCTCCAGATGAAGAAGGTTACGAAGAAGGGGGCGCCGTCCCTGCTGAAGGCACCGGGGGCGGTTCGCCGGACAGGGGCGCTCACGGGGCGGCGCTCCATAAGGGCGCCGGGCGGCCCGAAGGACACGGGTTAGGGCCAGGGCGCGGCGTGGGCGGCCTCAGCGGCGGGTTACGCGGCCTCTGAAGGCCCAAAGCGACAGGGAGAAACTGAACGCGCCGACCCCCGCGACGGCGAGCACGCCCCTGATGATCACGCCCCAATCCCAGCCGTCCATGATGAGGGAGCGGAGGGCATCCAGCAGGTAGGTTACAGGGTTGAAGACGACGATGGTCGCCAGCCACGAGGTCATGGCCTCGCGCGGGATGAAGACGGGAGCGAGGAAGACGAAGGGCATGAAGATGATGAAGGAGAGATTGACGGCGGAGGGGTTGCCGGTCTTGAGGGCGATGAAGTAGGGGAAGCCGGCGAAGGCAAGGCCCCACGCGCCGGAGATGAGGATGAAGACGAGCATGCCGAGGAGCCCGCTCTCGAAGCGCACGCCCACGGCGAAGCCGAGCGCCAGCACGGGAATGGTGAGCGCGACGACCAGCGCAAAGTCGGCGACCATCAAGCCGAGCAGTAGGGCGAAGCGCGCGACGGGCGTCATACCGAGGCGGTCAAAGTAGCCGCCTTGGATGTCCAGCACGAGGGTCATGGCGCGGGAGATGCCGGTGACGGCGAAGATGATGGCGACGGGCACCTGGAAGGCTTTGAAGTCGAAGCCAGGCTGTTGGAATAGGTCTTGGAAGGCGCCGATGTTGACGGCGAAGAAGAATGCAGGGAACAGGATGGCGGGAATCACCGTCTCGGGGTCGCGCGGGATGGAGCGCAGGGCGCGTCCGGAGACGGTGAGCGTGTCGATGAAGATGCCAGCATGCCTCGCGCTCACTGGGGAGGCTTGGCCGGCGGGGGAAGCGGGCTTGACGCTCACGCCGTAGCCTCCTCGGGGGCGGGTTCGGCGTGCTGCTCCGCCTCTTCCTCCATGCGCGCGCCGGTGTAGTGGAGGAATACGTCATCGAGGGTGGGGGTGCGGAGGGTGATCTGGCGGACGGTGGCACCGCACTCGTTGAGGGCGATGGCGACGGGGCCGACGACCGACGCGCCGTTGACGACGCTAACGGCCATCTCGTCGCCGTGGACACTGACGGAAGTCACGCCCGGCAGTCGGAGACAACCGGCGGCGTCATCGGCCGAGCCGCCGTCGAGCGTAACGAGGATGACGTCGGAGCCGACGGAGCGTTTCAACTCGTCGGGCGGCCCCTCAGCGACCATGCGGCCCTGGTGGATGATGCCGACGCGCTGTGCCAACTGGTCGGCCTCCTCCATGTACTGGGTGGTGAGGAAGATGGTCATGCCGAGTTCGGCGTTGATGCGGCGCACCTCCTCCCAGACGCGGGAGCGGCTGATGGGGTCGAGGCCGGTGGTGGGCTCGTCGAGGAAGAGGATGCTGGGGTTGTGGACGAGGGCGGCGGCGAGGTCGAGGCGGCGCTTCATGCCGCCGGAGTAGCCCTCGATGAAGCGGTCGAGGGCGGGGCCGATGTCCACCAGCGAGGCGAGCTCTTCGACGCGGCGCTTCGCGGCTCTGCCGCGGATGCCGTAGAGATGGGCTTGGAGGCGCAGGAGTTCGCGGCCGGTCTGCTTGCCGTCGAGGGCGGCGTCCTGCAGCGCCGCGCCGATGCGGAGGCGCACGTCGCCGGCGCTGCGCACGATGTCGAACCCGGCGACGCGGGCGCTGCCCTCCGTAGGAAGCAGGAGCGTGGTGAGCATGCGGACGACGGTGGACTTGCCGGCGCCGTTGGGGCCAAGGAAGCCGTAGACCTCGCCAGGTGAGACGGCGAGGTCGATGCCGTCAACGGCGTTGACGGCGCCGAAGCGGCGAACGAGGCGGGCGGTTTCCACGGCGTAGCCGTTAGGAGATGCGGTGGTCAAAGGCAGCCCTCCGGGGAGATCGGAAGGCGCGCCGCCTCCCGGCCAGTAGGCCATTCTAGCGCAGACGATGTTGAGTGGGGAGAGGGAGAGAGGGCCCTTTCGCGCTTCCTCGGGAGAGCGGGCGGCTTACGAGGCGGCGTCCAGGCGCGCCAGGTCGGCCTGTATCTGCGTCAGCGCCATGATCATCTCTCTCATACGCGCCTGGTTCGCCTGGCTCTCCTCGTCCAGCTTCCGCAGCCGCGCGTCGCGCTCTCGGAATCGCAACTCGTACTCTTGGAACCGCGTCTCATGCTCGCCGAGCCACTCATCGTAGTCGCGCAGGCGCGCGGTGCGGGCTTCCTGCTCCGCGTCCATCAGGCGCGCCCACTCCGCTAGGCGCGCCACCGCCGCCGCCAACATCTCCATCCGCTCCGGCGAACTCATGCGCGTTCTCTCTTCCTTTCGCTGCGCTAGCGCGATGATAGCACGCCGCCTTTTACGTAGGGGCGCCCGGCCGGGCGCCCGAATCGAAGCGAGATTACCGCGTGCGCGGGGATGACGGTATGCCTTCGCCTAGCGGACGGGGGCGTAGCCGCCGGGGGCGC
>JAPPFU010000109.1:6133-11870 GCA_028875085.1 Chloroflexota bacterium | reverse complement strand
GGACGTGGGGGTATCCCCCACAAAAGGTTTTTCTAATCTTCTTGGGGGTGGGGAGTGGGGAAACAGCGCAACTGCGCAAAGGTCTCCTCGCCAGCCCTGCCTAATAGAAGATCGCCCGCCCGCCGCCGCCCGACACCGAGATTGACTCGCCCGTGATGGAGACGCTCAGCGGCGAGGCGAGGAACGCAACGACGTTGGCGATCTCCGCGGGCGTTACAATCTTGCCGATCGCGTTGCCCTCCGCCATGCGTTGGCGCAGTTCGTCCGCGGTCGCGCCCTGCCGCTCGGCCATCGCGGCGAGGCGGCCGGGCAACGCCTCCGTGTCCACCGCCCCGGGCTGGAGCGTATTCACCGTTACGCCGCGCGCGCCGAGCTCTTGAGCCAGCACCGCGCCCAAATTCGTTACCGCCGCATTGCGCATCCCGCCGCTCACGCCGCCCGCGTACCGCGACGCCGTGCCGCTGATAATGATGATGCGCCCCCAGCCACGCTCCACCATATGGCGCGCCGCCAACCGCGATGCCCGCACATAGCCCATCATCTTCGTGTTGAAGTCGTCCGTGAACAGGCTCTCGTCGCCTTGCAGCAGCGTATCGTTGCGCCCGCCGCCGACCTGCGCCGCGTTGTTGACCAAGATGTCCACGCCGCCCAACTCCCGCGCCGCCGTCTCGACCACGCGCTCCAGGTCGGCGGGCTTGGAGGTGTCGGCGGACACGGGGATGCAACGCCTGCCCGTCTCGGCGGCGATGGCCGCGGCGGCCTCCTCCAGCGGGCCTTGGGAGCGGGCGCAGATAACTACACCGCAGCCCTCGCGCGCCAGTTGCAGCGCCACCGCCTTGCCGATGCCCCGGCTCCCGCCGGTTACCACCGCCGCCTTGCCTTCCAGTTGCAGGTCCATCTCGCCTCCTTGGGCTACTCGGGCAGGACGGCTATCGCGTCCACTTCCACCATGTACTCCGCGCGCGCCAGCCCCTTGACCACCAGCAGCGTGCTCACCGGCGGCGGGCTTCCCTCCGGCCATACCTCCCAGCGCCCCTCCTGCACGGCGGGGAAGTAGGCGTGGTCGGTGATGTACACCACCACCTTCACGATGTCGCTCAGCGAGCCGCCGACCGACTCGACCGCCGCCTTCACGTTGCTGTACACCTGGCGCGCCTGCGCCTTCGCGTCGCCGACGCCCACCATCTCCCCGTCCAGGTCCACCGACGTCTGTCCGGCGATGAAGACGAGGTTGCCCGCCTTCACCACCTGTGAGTAGCGGCCTCGCGGCTTGGGCAGCGTCGGCGGATCGATGAAGTCATAGGCCATAAGGTTCCTCCTCATCGGCGCGTGCGGGTGAGTATCGGCGGCGGCGCGGAGGCTGTCCACCGCTGCGCTATACTCCGCGCGCCATGGCCGTAACCAAGATCGAGAACGCCCGCTACATCGTAACGATGGATGCCCAGCGGCGCATCATCCGCGACGGCGCGCTGCTCATCGAAGGCGACCGCATCGCGCGCGTCGGCAAGACGGAGGCGCTCGCCGGGGCGCCCGCCGACCGCGTCATCAACGCAAGCGGCAAGGTGGTGACGCCGGGCCTAGTGAACGGCCACATCCATCTCAGCTACGCCCACGCCATGCGCGGCCTCTTCCCCGAAGACACGCCGCCGGAGGTCTACTTCCCCTCTGTATTCAAGATCCAGGCGGCTATGACGGAGGAGGAGGAATATCTGACCTCCCTGCTGGCGATGACCGAACTCGTGAAGAGCGGCACGACCACCATCCTCGACCCCGGCAGCACCAAGTTCATGGAGGCGGGGCTGGCCGCGTGCGGCGAGGCGGGCTGTCGCCTCATCACCGGCATCCACGTTACCGACCGGGAAAACCCCTCCCGCATTCCTGCCTACGACGCACGCGAGGCCGCGCGCATCGCCACCGACGCCATCGACCGCCATCACGGAGCGCACGGCGGACGCGTCCACGTTTGGGCTATGCCCTTCTCCGACGACTGGGCGTCCGACGAACTCCTCGTCGCACTCAAGCGCGCCGTGGACGAGCGCAACTCCCGCATGACCTACCACCACATCAACGCGTCCGTCAGCATCGAGCGCACTTTGCGCGAGTACGGCAAGCGCCCGACGCTCCACCTCGAGGACATCGGCCTGCTCGGCCCGAACGTGCTGCTGGCGCACGTGATCGACCTCGACGAGGCGGAGATCGACGCGATGGCGCGCACGGGCACGGCGGCGGTCGTCTGCCCGGCGGCGTCGCTCAAACTGGCGCAAGGAACCATCCACCAAAGCAAGCTCCCCGAACTGCTCGCCAAGGGCGTGCCCGTCTCCGTCGGCACCGACTCCGCCAACAACGGCAACCTCCTCGAGACGCAGCACGCGATGCGCGTTACCTCCCTCGTCTACAAGGACGCGCGAGGCGACACCTCGCTGCTGCCCGCGAGCCAGACCCTCGAGATGGGCACGATTATGGGCGCCCGAGCCCTGGGGATGGACGCGGAGGTCGGCTCCCTCGAGTCCGGGAAGAAGGCCGACCTTGTGCTCTACGACACCGAGCGCGCGGAGTGGAGCGCCCTCGTGAACCCTGTTACCGCGCTGGTCTACAACGCCGACGGGCGCAGCGTGGACACCGTAATGGTGGACGGCGTAACGCTTGTCGAGAACGGCAAGCCCAACTTCGTGGACGAGCGCGCCCTCACCGCCAAGCTGGAAGCGGTGAGCGAAGGGCTGCTCGCCCGCACCAGCTTCGCCCCACGCATCCCCTGGCCGATCGACTAGCCCCTCTCGCCTACCCTCTATTTCCATAGGGGCGTCCCTTGTGGGCGCCCTCGAAATCGGTCCCCGGCGAGGTGCGCCGAGGGGCAGCCGCCCCTCGGCTGGGGGCGTGGGGGTATCCCCCACAACCGGTTTTTCCTTCTTGGGGGTGGGGGGCGGGGCGGCGTCCTCACCTCACCCTACCCCCTCCATGTAACGCCGCGCGAGCGCCGCGTACGACTCCGCGCCGCGTCTGATCATCTCGCGATGGCGCTGCAGCAGCCGTCCCCGCAGCCGCGCGGGCACGCCCGCCCACACCTCCCCGCTGCCGACGCGGATGCGCTCCATCACCACCGCTCCCGCCGCCACGATCGCGTCGTCCTCGATGATCGCCCCGTCGTTCACCACGCACCCGTTGCCCAGCAGCGCGCGATCGCCCACCCGTCCCGCGTGGCACACCACGCGGTGGCCGATGACCACGCCGTCGCCGATGGACGCCTCCGCGTCCGAGTGGACGACGGAGTTGTCCTGCACATTGGTGTAAGCGCCGATGCTGATGCGCCCGTGGTCGCCCCTGATCACCGCGCCGGGCCACACGCTCGAGTGCGCGCCAATCACAACGTCACCCACCACATAGGCCGCCTCGCTCACGTAGGCGGTGGGGTGAACCTGCGGCGCCAAGCCGCCGAGGGCGCGAATCATGGCGCTGAGGCTAGCGTGCCGCCGCGCCGTGCCGCAAGGCCGCCCCTCCCCGTTCGCCCACCCTCCTTTCCGTTCGCCCTGAGGGAACTCGAAGGGCGTCCCCGGCGCCTGTGCTACACTCGCGGCGGCATGGCAAGGGTCTATTCCGCGATGCGCCCCTCCGGGCGCCTCCACCTCGGCAACTACTTCGGCGCCCTACAGAATTGGGTCGCGCTCCAGGACGAGTTCGAGTGCGTCTACGGCGTCGCCGACGTTCACGCACTGACCACCGAAGTAGGCGAGGCAGCGCGCTCCATTGCGCCCAACACCCGCGAGATGGTGCTCGACTGGCTCGCCGCCGGTGTCGACCCCGACCGCAGCCTTCTCTACGTCCAATCGCAAGCGCCCGAGGTGCTGACCCTCCACACGCTGCTCAGCATGTCCACCCCCCTCGGCTGGCTGATGCGCGTCCCCACCTTCAAGGAGCGCGTCCGCCAGATGAACGAGACGGAGGAGAACGTCTCCTACGGGCTCGTCGGCTACCCTGTCCTCCAAACCGCCGACATCATCTTCGCCAAGGCCGAGTGGGTGCCCGTCGGCGTCGACCAGGCGCCCCACGTGGAATTGTCGCGCGAGATCGTGCGCCGCTTCAACAACCTCTACGGCGACACCTTCCCCGAGCCCCAGGTCAGACTCACCGAATCGCCCTCCATCACCGGCACCGACGGCGCCAACAAAATGTCCAAGAGCCTCGACAATCACATCGAGTTGGCGATGAGCGAAGAGGAGACGCGCGAGCGCGTGCGCACGATGGTTACCGACCCGCAGCGCGCCCGCCGCGCCGACCCCGGCCGTCCCTGGGTCTGCAACGTCTACGCCTTCCACGCCCTCTTCAACCCCGGCCGCCGCGAAGAGATCTACCGCCTCTGCACCACGGCGGGCATCGGCTGCGTGGACGACAAGGCCATCCTCGCCGACGGCGTCAACGACTACTTCCGCGCCTTCCGCGAGCGCCGCCGCGAGTTCGAGACCGCGCCCCGCCTGGTGGACGAGACGCTGGCGGCGGGCGCGGACAGAGCGCGCGCCATCGCCCGCGAAACCCTCCGCGAGGTCTACGACCGCATCGGCCTCGCCCCCATCCCCTAACCGCCCGCGCCGCCGCGTAGCGGAGTAGCGCGTTGCGCTTATAATCCGGCGCATGCTCAACACGCTGCGGCAGACGGGCGGCTCCATCCGCGAGTGGGCGTACCAACTCTCCGCGCCGCCGATTCTACGCTCCTTTACCGAGATGCTGGTGCGCATAGGCCAGAACTTCTTCCGCAACGACGGCAGCCACATGGCCGCCGGCGTCGCCTACTACTCCTTCTTCTCCCTCTTCCCCCTCGTCCTCGCCATCATCGCCATCGCCTCCTTCTTCGTCTCCACCGAGAGCACCCAGCAACGCATCACCGAATTCATCGCCGGCCAGGTGCCCGGCTCCGCCGGACGCAACCTCGTCGGCTTCATCGACAACACCCTCGAAGGCGAGCTCGGCGTCCGCGCCCTCGGCGTCATCTCGCTCATCGGCCTCCTCTGGGCGGGCAGGGCTGTCCTCGGCGCCGTCCACCGCGTCGTCAACCGCGCGTGGCGCATCCCCGAGCCGCCCCACTTCATCCAGCAGCAGATGGGCCAATTGGGGGTTGCCTTCGCGCTCGGCTGCGTGTTCTTCCTCACCGTCGCCATCGGCATCCTCGGGCGCCTCATAACCCAAGCCGAGGACGCCGCGCATACCGAGTTCCTCCACACCCTCACGGCGATCGCCGTGAATATCCTCTCCGTCCTGATGAGCGTCGGTGCATTCACTTTCCTCTACAGGTACGTAACCGACGTGAAAGTGCTATGGGTGACGGCCTTTGCCGGCGGACTGGCGGCGGGCTTGCTCTTCGAAGTCGCGAAGCTGGCCTTCGTCTTCTACCTCAACCGCTTCGCCAACTTCGACCGCGTCTACGGCGGCGTCTCCACCGTCGCTATCCTGATGCTGTGGTTCTTCGTCGTCGGCATCATCATCGTGGTGGGGGCGGAGGTGGCCGCCGAGTTCCGCCGCTCCCGCGCCTCAGGCCGCTTGGAATGGCACTGGCGGCCCGTCCGCGGCGGCCTTGGCCCCGTGCCCGAACCGGCCCCCCTCTCCCGGGCGTACCGCTAGTCGCCCACCACCGCCGTTCCCGCTCCCCTTTCCGTCATTCCCGCGAAAGGAGACTTTTGCGTAATCCCACGCCTCCTCCCACGGGGAGTCCAGAGGGGCGCTGCCCCTCTGGTAGGGGCGTGGGGGTATC
>JAPPFU010000109.1:0-6123 GCA_028875085.1 Chloroflexota bacterium | reverse complement strand
CCCGGCATTCCCCCAACACCACCCTGCCCCCCCCCCCCCCCCCCCCGCCCCGGCCCCCGCCCCCGCCCCCCCCCCCCCCCCCTAGGGGCGTGGGGGTATCCCCCACCCGCTCCCGTCATTCCCGCGAAAGCGGGAATCTCGACGCATAACTCTCCGCAACCACAAGACCCCTTCCGACGCATCAGGGGCGGAGGGATGGGGTCCACCTGCACGTTCACCCTCTTCACGCGAGGTGTGCCGGGGGCAGCGTGCGCCTCCTCCCGTAGGGACAGGTTTCAAACCTGTCCGCATGACCAACGCGGGGAGTCCGGAGGGGCAGCGCCCCTCCGGTGGGGTAAACTAACGCCGAACCGGCTAACCCCATGCAGACCAACGCCACAACCGAGCAGCGAAACGCCGCGATGGCGTTCGCCTGGCCGGCGGCGCTGTTCGTCGGCATCCTCGGCGCCGCCTTCATCGGCGCGCTGATTGCCGGGAGCGCCTACGCGCCCGCCGTCAACGAGGTCGAGGCGCTCTCCTCCTCCTCCGGCTCGCTCCTCGAGCGCCTGAGTACGCTCTTCCCGCTCGGCTTCGCCTTCAGCGCGGGCATGGTGTCGTCCGTCAACCCCTGCGGCTTCGCGCTCCTCCCCGCCTACCTCGGCCTCTACCTCGGCGACGACGAGGCGGGCGCGCGCGGCGGCGCCGAGCGGTTCGCCCAGGCGGTGCTGGTGGGCGCGGTGATGACCGCCGGCTTTATGCTCGTCTTCGCCGTCATCGGCCTGCCGGTGGCGATGGGCGCGCGCAGCCTGGCCTCTGGCTTCCCCTGGCTTGGCCTCGGTGTGGGCGCGCTCCTCGCCGCGGCGGGCGCTTACATGGTGAGCGGGGGCAAGCTCTACGCCGCTCTTGGGATGCGCGTCTCGGCGGCCATCGGCGGCTCCGGCAACCGGAACGTGCGCGGCTATTTTGCGTTCGGATTGGGCTACGGAGCGGCGTCGTTGAGCTGCACGCTGCCCATCTTCCTCGCCGTTGTCGGCAACACCGTAACCGCCTCGACCGCCCTCGGCTCGATAGGCCAGTTGCTCCTCTACGGCGCGGGCATGGGCGCCGTCATCCTGGCGCTCACGCTCAGCATCGCCTTGTTCCGCGGCGCGATGGTGCGGACGTTGCGGCGGGCGCTGCCCCACGTCCAGACCGCCAGCGCCGTGCTGCTCCTTCTATCGGGAGCGTTCATCGTCTACTATTGGCTCACCATTGGCGGACTGCTCCAAACGCTGGGCTTGGCGTAGCGGGCTTATTCGCGGAGGAACGGACTTGGCGGAGGAGCAGGAGCGTCGGCGGCAAGGTTCGCGCCGCGCCCAAGCGGCGCGCCAGAAGCGCCGCCAATCGGGCGAGCGGCGCCGCAACCGCACCGCGTTCACCATCGCAGCCGCCCTGCTGGGGATAGTAGCGCTCGCCGCGGTCGTCGTGTTCGTGGCGGGCGGCTCCGGCGGCGGCGTGGGCCGCGAGGTCGAGCAGCTGGTCGGCGTCCACAGCCCCCCCTACGTCTACAACACCAACCCGCCCACCTCGGGCAATCACCTCCCCTCCGTCGGCCCTTACGGCCATTGGGGCGAAGACCTGGTCCCTGAGCTCGTGGTGCACAACCTCGAGCACGGCGCCGTCGTCATCTGGTACGCCCCGGACGACCCCGAACTCGCAGGCAGCGTCAATCGCCTCGTGCGCAGCCTCGGCCCCACCTGCATCGTCGCCGGCTCCTATCCGGGGATGGACTACCCCGTGGCCGCCACCGTCTGGGGGCGCATCCTCGAACTGGAGCAGTTCGACGAAGCCGCCCTCCGCAACTTCGTGGAGGCCTACCGCGGCCAGCAAGGCCCGGAGGCGGGCGTCTGCTTCTCCGAACCCGTCGAAGGCCAGTTCATGAGCTAATCCCCCAACCTACCCCGCCCACCGGAACCAGCTGTCCACCCAATCCACCGACACAATGCCGATGAACGCGAACATCAGCGTGTTCACCACCTTGCCGGGAAGCACCCACGCGAGGAAGCGCCACAGCGGATAGCGCGTCGCCCCCGCCCACAGCCCCGCCACGTCGAAGGGTATAGGCGTCGCCGCGAAGACGAACAGCGCCGGGCCGCGAGAACCCCTGGGCAGCCGATCGACCCACTCGTAGAGCGCCCTGCCCCGCACCAAACGGTTGCCCGCCGCGCCGACCGCGTAGCCCGACAGTTCGCCCAGCGTAGCGCCCGCCCCTCCGATAACGGCGAGCAGGTAGGGATCGAGCGACTCCGCCACGGCCACCACGAATCCTTGCCCGAAGGCGGGGAAGATGATGGTGGCGCTGTTGAGCAGCATCACCACGAATGCTCCCGCGTACGACCACTCCTCCAGGCGTTGGAGCGGCTCGCGGAAGACCACCAGCACGATGGTGAGCGCGACCGACAGAGCGAACGCCCCCGCCGCCAGGAGCAGCTCGGAGCGTTGCGGCGCTTGGCCGCCGCGCGAGCGGGTGGGGTCGTCGGGCTGAGGCGGGCGCTCGGCGTTCACCCCCCAATCCTATCCGTTCGCCCCCGGCCTCCCCTTCCGGCGCCCCTGCCCCACCAACCCGTCATTCCCACGAAAAGCCTGCCCCGTACTCGATACGGGGCAGGAATCTCGCTTCGATTACGGGGAGCGCCGAGAGGCGGCTAGCCCCTCGGCTGGGGGCGTGGGGGTATCCCCCATAAAAAGTTTTTATCTTCCCCTACTCCGCGATGCGGAGCGCCTCCGCCGGGTAGACGTTGGCCGCCTGGCGCGCGGGTGCGTAAGTGGTGAGCAACGACGCGCCGTAGGCGACGACCACGACGACCACGATGGTGAACCACGGCACGACGTAGCGCACGCCGTCGAAGTCGTTTGCGATGGAGTTGATGATGCCGGCGGACAGCCCGGCGGCGAGCCCGATGCCGATGGCGATGCCCAGCAGCGCGATGAAGGACGACTCCAGCAGGAAGGACGTCTGCACCATGCTCCGCTGGAAGCCGATGGCGCGCAGCATGCCGATCTGCTGGCGGCGCTCCACCACCGACCGCGCGGCGATTACCCCCAGCGCCGCGATGCCCACCACCAGGCCGAGGCCCATGAACCCCTGGAGCAGGCGGTTGAAGGTCAGATTCAGCTCCGTCTGACCTCGGACGAATTCGGCTAGCGCCGTCGCTTGCAGGCCATTCTCCACGAATGCCCCCTCCAACGCGTCCTCGATAGCGGGCGCTTGGGTGGGGTCGCTCAGCGCGAAGAAGTAGGTGAGCGTGGGCAGCGGCAGGGGCGCGAGACGCTGGAGCGTTTCGTGGGAGGTCGTCATCGTGCGGGCGAGCAGCGCGTCGTTCTCGAAGACGCCGATGACGCGCAGCAGGCGGCTCTCGTTCCCGGCGAAGTCGAACGCCTCGACGTACACCTCCGGCAGCGCCTCGTCCTCCAGGAAGAAGCCCTCGAACTCGAAGAAGCTCTGCGGATCGCCGCCGAACCCGTCGCGCGTCGGCACGAGGAAGGGGCTTATCGCCACTACGTCCTCCCCGCTCACTAGCGCCTCCCACACCTGCTCGTCCGTCTCGTACCCGTCCGCCCGCAGCTGGAAACCGTAGGTAATCCCTTGAGCGTACTCGGCGTCCACGCCCGATATGAACCAGTCCTCCGGCTCCTTCGGCTCTTCGATCACGCCCACCTGGCGCACCTTGGTCGGCAGGCCGGTAACGGAGCCGATGGCAAGGATGGCGCCGGGGTCGACGCCCTCGGTCTGCGCCAGGGCGGCGCGCATGTCGGGGATGGGGTTGTTGAAGTTGACGTCAGCGCTCAGGTCGAAGCCGCCGGAGAAGCGCTGCGTGTCCTCGAACGCGGAGGCGAAGCCCGCCGTGATGAAGCCGGTAACCAACAGCGTGAAGACGACGATGGAGAACATCGCCAGCGTCATCCCCGTGCGGAAGCGCGACGCCATCGGGTAAGCAATGGAGGTGCGCATCACCGGGGCGAGGCTGCGGTTCCTGCCGAACAGCGCCAGCAGCGCCCGCGTCAGCAGGTCGGAGTTGTACATCACCGTCCACACCGCGCCCAGCACCATCATGACGCCGGAGGTGATGAACAGGTCGAAACTCACCGCAAACTCGTCTCCGAGGAAGGGCTCCAGCCACTCGAAGGGCAGGAGCCACCAGCCAACCAGCGCCAGCCCGGCGATTGTGTAGGCGGGGCGGTCGGGCAAGCGGAACGAATGGCGCAGCGCCAACGGCACGCCGATGAGCACCAGCGACGTGCCCAGCATGAATATGCCCAACTGCTTGCTGGAGAAGCCCGCCATCGTCAACAGAATGCCCAGCGCGATGGCGCCCCACCCTGCCAGCACCAGCGCCCACGCCAGCCGGAACCCCGCCATCAGCGTTCCCATCGTCATCGCGGCCAGCCCGCTGATCCTGCGGCGCAACACCAGGTCGCCGAGGCCGCGCGTGAAACGGCGCAGCGGCTCGCGGGCCGATTCGCGCAAACTGGGCGGCCGGCTCGGCGGCTCGGGGATGTCGCGCACCGCCCGCACGATGTTCAGCGCGCTCACCCGCCCCGCCGACACGATGACCACGATGAAGGTCGCTGCCATCCCCAGGCAAAAGGCGAGCAGCATGCTCTGCCAGCGAACGCTGAACGCGATGGTCAGCTCGAAGTTGCTGGTGAGGGCGGCGGCGATGACGCGCACGATGGCCAGCCCCACGACGACGCCCAGCACGCTGCCAACGGCCGACGCCATCAGCGCGTAGAAGGCGCCCTCGAAGGTGAAGAGGCGCACGACGTGGCTCTGCTGGGCGCCGATGGCGCGCGCGATGCCCAACTCCCGCTTCCGCTCCGCCGCCAGCATCACGAAGATGAGGAAGATGAGCAGGATGCCCGCGATGATGGAGAAGTTCCCGAAGATGAGGAAGATGCTCGCCACGCCCGCCCCGATCTCGTCGGCCTGCTCCAGCGTGTCCTGCTTCACCGCCGTTACGCTGAGGCCCAGCTCCTCCTCTAAGCCCTCCAGCGCCGCGAGCACCGCGTCGGTGTGCTCGGCGCCGTCCACCAGGCCGCCGTCGTTGCTGATGTACACCCAGCGCGCCTGCCCCTCGCGCCCCAGAACCCGTTGCAGGTCGCTCAGTGCGAATACGACCGAATCGGCGGAGCCGGGGTTCGCGCCGCTCTCGTAGACGCCCGCCGCCTCGACGCGCGTCGGCGTCTCGCTGAAGTAGAGGTCGATGAGGCTGCCCGCGCTCGCGTCCAGGTCGTCCGCCACCTCGGCGCTGATGTACACCTGGCCCGGGCGGAGCGCCCCCATGTCGAGCGCTGCGCCGTCCGCCGCGATGAGGGGGTCGAAGCCCTCCATCTGCGCGGGGTCGAAGCCGAACGCGTCCACGCCGGTGTTGCTGCGCCCCGTGTCGGCGGACACGGCGGCCACCCGCTCCTGCGCGGCAACCATCACGCCGTCCACCGGCGCGTCCGCCAGCGCCTCGCGCACCCGCTCGCCAACGCTCACGTCGAAGTAGGCCGCCCTGCCCGACTCTTCCCGCTCGTCCGCCGCCACCGTAACGTCCACCAGGCCGATGCGGTCAAGCGCTTGGACGCGGATGGAGTGGGCGAGCGTGTCGCCGGTGGCGAACGACGCCGAGAAGAGAAGGGTCGCCAGCATCAGCCCCAGGACGATGAGGGCCGTCTGCGCGCGGCGGCGCGGGATGTTGCGCACCGCCATCTTGAACATCACGCGGTTGCGCAGCGCGAGGAAGGCGGTGATGGCCGCGCCGACGAGGAAGACGATAGTGAGGACGTTCGTGAGGGCGCCGGCGTCTATGCCGAAAAGCGATTCCATAGGGATGGGCTAGGCGTCGGGGTTCGTGAAACCGGGGGCCGTCACGCGCTCCTGCGCCGTGTCGCTTTCGATCAGGCCGTCGCGCATCCGCACCATGCGCGTGGCGCGCTCGCCCACCGAGGGGTCGTGTGTAACCAGCACGAAGGTCTGCGCCTGCTCGTCGTTCAGCTTGCAGAGCACGTCCATAATCTCGCGGGAGGTCTCGCTGTCCAGCGAGCCGGTCGGCTCGTCCGCCCAGACGATGGCGGGCTGCGGAGCCAGCGCTCGCGCGATGGTAGTCCGCTGCTGCTGGC
>JAPPFU010000178.1:5374-12033 GCA_028875085.1 Chloroflexota bacterium | reverse complement strand
TACGCTCTGAACAATGCCCGCTTGGATCGCCTGAGCCGCCCACCTGTTAAAGTTTCCGCTTCCCCTAAGCTCGCGGCGTAGCTTGCCTCCGAGGACGAGCTTGCCTCCGCGAGTGTCGAGCCAATCGCGGAAGCGCCGCCCAGCCTCATTCGTCTGGCTCCAGTCACCGAATACCTCATGCGCGACGTTGACATCGACGATGGCGCACATCGCTCAGGCTGCGCCAACCGGCTGCCGTCCCCAGAGCGACCGATTCACTTCTTCCATAAAGAAGCGGCGGTACGATTCCGGAGCGCCCAGCAGATTGCCTTGCTCGTCTATTTGGAGCGGGTGAATGTGAACATCAAGGTTGTCGCGTTCGAAGAAGAGGATGGAGACATCCTCCGGCCTCAGATTGGAGGCGCCATCCCTGATGTCCATA
Organism: Chloroflexota bacterium; assembly: GCA_028875085.1. Taxonomy (GTDB): domain Bacteria; phylum Chloroflexota; class Dehalococcoidia; order Lucifugimonadales; family Australimonadaceae; genus JAGWBE01. Next base: position 11,612 of record JAPPFU010000178.1, on the reverse strand, counting down.
CGTACGCGGTCGAGCAGATGGTCGCTGTGGGTTTCGACAATCAACTGGCGCTGTCGGCTGGCGACCTCACCCAAGAGACTTCCGAGCGCCGCTTGGGCGCTGGGGTGCAGGTGCACTTCGGGCTGCTGGAGCAGGAACACCTTGCGGTGCCTTGTGTCAGCATCTGGGCGGAACAATTCGGTCAAGACGGGAAGCGCCTGGCTAACACCGTAGCCCACGTCGACGAGGTTGCGCCAAGGGCCTTTGGCTCTGCCACTGTACTTGCGCACCTGCACTTGGAACGGCTCACTCTGCTTCCCCAGCGGCCTGATGGAAATCTCATCGAAGAGGCCAGCTGCGACACCGAAGGATTCGAGCTTCGACTTGAGTTCCTCCCATGCCTCCGCGTTCTCAGAGTGGAGTTCGGCGAGGTACATGGGCGCGTAATCGCCTTCCGGGTCGTAAGCGACGCGCGCGGGATCGTAGGTGCGCCGAGGCTTTGACCGGACAGGAGCGCTGGCGAAGGGGAACATCCAGACGCGTGCGAGTGCCATCGGGCTCATCAGCGCACGCAGTTCCTCTCTATCGCCATCGTTCAGGGGCGGAGAGTCACCGACGGGAGTGAACTGAACTTCAGTCGGTCGGTCGTGTTCAGTGGACAATGCCGCTCTCACAAGGAGGTGCGAGAACCTCCAACGCTCACCGGGGTCTGATGTGGGGAACGGGCGACCCAAGGAGGCCTGCCACTTCCCTCTGCGCGTCGCTGCTGTGGCATGGAGCACCGTGAAGTTGTCGTGCCATGTGTCGGCGACCCAAGCGTTGCCAAGGGAATGCTTGCGGCTCGCAGGGAGAGGGGCTGTGCCCACCCTGCGGAACACCACGTCGAAACCCCATGGATCCTGATCGCCATTAATGGCAGAGGAAGAGAACCCGGCACCGAACGAGTCCGCCCGACCACCCTTCGCTCCGCGATGGTGGGCTATCTCATCGAAGCTGCCCAGGTCATATGGGGACTCCTTGAAGTCGGGGACGAGAGAGCCGTATGCGAAACTGGTGAGCGCCCGAATCATGGCGAGGAAGGAGGTCTTGCCGGTGCTGTTTTCCCCTACGAGCAGCGTGAGAGGGGCGAGGCGAGCGGTTTGCCTCTCGCGAAAGCAGCGAAAGTTTTCGAGCCAGATCTCGTTCACAGCGGCTCCCTAGCGATTCAGGCGCGGGCTAAGCACAGGATAGCATCCTACTCTGGCAGCGACGGCTCCTCCCACCCCGCTACCCCGCGACAGGCGCGGTCTCTTCCACGCGGAAGGCGAGGCCGTCCGCTCCCGCGTCCACCAGCACCGCGTCGCCGTCCCGCACCTCCCCTGCGATGATGCGCTTGGCCAGTTCGTTCTCCACGTAGCGTTGCACGGCGCGGCGCAGCGGACGCGCTCCGTAGAGCGGGTCATAGCCCTGGTCGGCCAGCCACTCCTTGGCCGTGTCGGTGAGCCGCAAGCCGATGTTGCGGTCGGCCACGCGGCGGCGCACCTCGTCCGCGAGCATGCCCACAATCTGCGCGATCTGGGCGCGGGTCAACTCGTGGAAGACGATGAACTCGTCCACCCGGTTCAGGAACTCGGGCGCGAAGGCGCGCTTCAGCGCCTCGAACACCGCGTCGCGGTGGCGCTGCTCGTTGGCCGCCCGCGGCGCGCCATGGAAGCCCAGGCCCGCCTTGCGGTAGTCGGCGGCGCCCAGGTTGGAGGTCATCACCACGATGGTGTTGCGGAAGTCCACCGTCCGCCCGTGCCCGTCGGTCAACCGTCCGTCCTCCAGCACTTGGAGCAGCAGGTTGAACACGTCGGGGTGCGCCTTCTCGATCTCGTCGAACAGCACAACGCGGTGCGGGCGGCGGCGCACCGCCTCCGTCAACTGCCCCGCCTCGTCGTAGCCCACGTAGCCCGGCGGCGCCCCGATGAGGCGCGAGACGGCGTGCTGCTCGCCGTACTCCGACATGTCGACGCGCACCATGTTCCGCTCGTCGTCGAACAGCAGCGCCGCCAACGCGCGCGCCAGCTCCGTCTTGCCCACCCCGGTGGGCCCCAGGAACATGAAGGAGCCGATGGGGCGCTTGGGGTCTTGCAGGCCGGAACGCGAGCGGCGGATGGCGTCGGCGACGGCGCGCACCGCCTCCTCCTGACCCACGACGCGCTCGTGCAGCCGCTCCTCGAGGTGGACGAGGCGGTCGGCCTCCTGTTCGAGGAGGCGAGTGGCAGGGATTCCCGTCCACGCGGCGATAAGGGCGGCGATGTCCTCCGCCTCCACGGTGAGCGCGTCGGCATCCGCGCCCGGGAAGGCGGCGCGCTCGACGTCGAACTCGGCTTGCGCGCGTAGGCGCTCGGCCTTGATGCGCGCTGCCCCCTCGTAGTCCTGGCGCTGCGCGGCGGCCTCCTCCTCGTCTTGCAAGCGGCGCAACTCCCGCTCCTTCTCCCGCAGGTCCGGAGGCAGGCTCTCGGCCTCGAGGCGCAGCTTGGCAGCCGCTTCGTCGATGAGGTCCACCGCCTTGTCCGGCAGGCTGCGGTCGCTGATGTAGCGCGCGCTGAGGTTGGCCGCGGCGGTCAAGGCGTCGTCGGCGAAGGCCACCTTGTGGTGCGCCTCGAAGCGGGGCTTGAGGCAGCGCAGTATCTCCACCGTCTCCTCGGGCGTCGGCTCCTCCAACCACACGGGCTGGAAGCGCCGCGCGAGGGCGGCGTCCTTCTCGATGTGGCGGCGGTACTCGTCGGGTGTGGTCGCGCCGACCACCTGCATCTCGCCGCGCGCCAGCGCAGGCTTCATGATGTTCGCCGCGTCGATACTGCCCTCGGCTGCGCCAGCCCCGACCACCGTGTGGAGTTCGTCGATGAACAGCACCACCTCGCGCCGCGCCTCCTTCACCTCGTCTATCAGCGCCTTGAGGCGCTCCTCGAACTCGCCCCGAAACTTCGAACCGGCCACCAGCGCCGCCATATCCAACGCCAGCACCCGCTTGCCCCGCAGCGCCTGCGGCACGTCCTCCGCGGCGATGCGCTGCGCCAAACCCTCGGCGATGGCCGTCTTTCCCACGCCCGCTGCGCCGATGACAACAGGGTTGTTCTTCGTGCGGCGGCTGAGCGTCTGCATCACCCGCCGTATCTCCGCCTCGCGCCCGATGACCGGATCGAGCTCGCCTCGGGCGGCCAGTTGCGTCAGGTCGATGGCGTAGCGCTCCAACGTGCGGTAGCGGCTCTCCGCGCGCGGGTCGGTTACGCGGTGCGCGCCGCGTATGTCCTGGAGCGCGCGGTAGACGCGCTCGCGCTCTACGCCGTGCCGCGCCAGGATGCGCGCCGCCTCGCCCCCTTCCTCCGTCACCGCCGCGATGAGCAGGTGCTCCACGCCGATGAAGTCGTCGCGCAGGCGCCCCGCCTCGTCCCGCGCCGCCTCCAGCAGGCGCATCACGCGCGGCGTGGGCGAGATGCGGTCGGCCTGATGCGCGAGCTTGGGCGTTGCGTCGAGGACGCTCTGGATCTCGCGGCGCGCCTGAGCCGCGTCCGCCCCCAACGCCGCCAGCGTCTGGGCGGGCACGCCGTCCTCCTTCTCCAACAGCGCCAGGACGACGTGCTCCACGTCCCACTCGGCGTGGCGCATCGTCCGCACCAAGTCGTGGGAGCGGGCGATCGCGTCCCGCGCCTGCTCGGTGAAGTCCTCCTGCTTGAACGTCGTCACGTGCTCTCCTCCCTGCTCGCCTTGCGCTACGCGCGGCTGCGCGCCCCCCGCTCCGCCTCCAGTCGGCGCACTTCTTGCTCCAACTGCTGGATGCGCTGTGACATGCGGATGATCACCTCCACCCCCGCCAGGTTGATGCCCAGGTCCTCGATGAGGGAGCGGATCCACTGCGCGCGCTGAACGTCGGCGGCGGAATAGAGGCGGATGTTGCCCGGCGAGCGCGCGGGCTCCAACAGCCCCAGGCGTTCGTAGGTTCGCAGCGTCTGAGCGTGAACGCCGACCAGGCGCGACGCAACGCTGATGACGAAGGCCGGCTCGTCGGCGGCCTCGCTGAACGCGGCAGTTATGTCGATGCGGTAGCGCGCCATGCTCTCGCCTCCTCCGCGCTAGCGGGCGCCTGTTCCGGCGGCGCGGCCCTCGCGCAGGCGCTCGAACAGTGCGCGCTCTTCCGCGCTCAGACCCGTCGGCAGCGCCACCTTCACCGTCGCCAGCAGGTCTCCGTAGCCCCTGTCGCCCCGCCGCGGCATGCCCTGCCCCTTCAGCCTGAAGGTTCGGCCATTCTGCGTTTCGGCCGGAACGGTCAGCGCCACCTTCCCGCCCTTGATAGTGGGCGCCTCCACCTCCCCGCCCAGCACCGCCTCCGTCAGCGGCACGCTCACCGCCGCCGCCAGGTCGTCGCCGCGCCGCTCGAACACCGCGTGCGGCGCGACCTCGACGTTGATGTACAGGTCGAACGCGTCGTTCGCTCTGCCCGCCACGTGAACGCGTGAACCGCTGTCTACCCCTGCCGGGATGTCCACCTCCACCCGCTTCGGCCCCGACGCCCCATTGGGCGACAGCGTAACCACGCGGCTGCACCCCGCGTAGGCCTCCTCCAGCGTGATGCGCACCGTCCCTTCCATCGACGGGGGCGCCCCGCCCCGCGCGAAACCCTCGAACAGGTCGCGGATGTTGAAGCCGCCGCGCTGCCCGCCTTCACCGAACCACCGGTAGGTCTGCTGGCCGGGGCGGTCGAAGGGGCTGCCGGGCTCGGTGGACGCCTTGCGCCAGTCCGCCCCGTAGCGGTCGTACTTGGCGCGCGAGTCGGCGTCCGACAGCGTCTGATACGCCTCGTTCACCTCCTTGAACCGCGCCTCCGCCTCCGCGTCGCCGGGGTTTACGTCCGGGTGGTAGCGGCGCGCCAGGCGGCGGTACGCCGTGCGGATGTCCTTCTCCGACGCGCCCCGCTCAACCCCCAGCAACCCGTAGTAGTCTTTGGCCAACACTCTCCTCGCCCGCGCTTGGTTGCGCCCGATGCTGCATCGCAGTATACAACAACCTTGAGCGTTATGCTGTCAAGCCTGCGCCTCCGCGCGCCCCGCCCTGCTTGACGATGCGCCGCTCCGCGCGCTACCATGCGCCCCAGCCGCCGCGTACTTTGGCGCGCGAAGGGTAGAGAAGGAGGGCGCTGTGGCGCACGTGCTTTCGCTCCGCTGCCGCGAGTGCTCCCGCGAGTACCCCGTCGAGCCCCTCAACGTCTGCGAATTCTGCTTCGGCCCCCTTGAGGTCGTCTACGACTACGACGCCATCAACCGCGCCGCCTCCCGCGAGCGCATCGAGGCTGGCCCGCGGAGCATGTGGCGCTACGCCGACTTCCTCCCCGCCGACTACAACCCCCGCATCGACATCAACGCGGGCTTCACGCCGTTGATTCGCTCCCGCAACCTCGCCGGCGAGTTGGGCCTGGACGAGCTTTACATCAAGAACGACAGCGTGAACCCCTCCTACTCCTTCAAGGACCGGGTCGTGGCGGTGGCGTCGGCCAAGGCATTGGAGTTCGGCTTCAAGACCATCGCCTGCGCCTCCACCGGCAACCTCGCGGGCGCCGTCTCCGCCCACGCCGCCCGCGCCGGGATGGACGCCTACGTCTTCATCCCCGCCGACCTCGAGGCCGGCAAGGTGCTCGGCGCGGCCATCTACGACGCCGCCATCGTCGCCGTCGACGGCTCCTACGACGACGTGAACCGCCTCTGTAGCGAACTGGCCGACCGCTACCCGTGGGCGTTCGTGAACATCAACGTGCGCCCTTTCTACGCCGACGGCTCCAAGACGCTGGGCTACGAGGCCGCCGAGCAACTCGGCTGGCGCGCCCCCGCCCATGCCATCGCCCCCGCCGCGTCCGGCGCCATGTTCACCAAGATATGGAAGGGCTTGAACGAATTCGCCGACGCCGGCCTCATCGACGGCCCCGTGCAAACCCGCATGCACCTCGCCCAGGCCGCAGGCTGCGCCCCCATCGCCGAGGCCTACGCCGACGGCCGCCTCATCATCAAGCCCGTCAAGCCCAAGAGCGTCGCCAAGTCGCTCGCCATCGGCAACCCCGCCGACGGCTACTACGCCCTCAAGACCATCGAAGCGTCCCAAGGCTCCGCCGTTATCGTGCCTGAGCACGAGGTCGCCGAGGGCGCCAAACTGCTCGCCCGCACCGAGGGCATCTTCACCGAGGCTGCAGGCGGCGTGGCCGTCTCCGCCCTCAAGCGCCTCGCCGAATCGGGCGCCATCCGCCGCG
>JAPPFU010000178.1:3834-5364 GCA_028875085.1 Chloroflexota bacterium | reverse complement strand
TACGTAACCGGCAACGGCCTCAAGACCGTCGAGCTCGTCCAAGACGTGGTGCGCCCCATCCGCATCTCCGCCACCGTCGACGCCTTCGAGGAGGCGGTCGACGCGCGCGTATCCTGAAGAACGGCGATGACACTGCAACGGGAGCGAGGCATGCGGCGCGTCCGGCTCACCTTCCTTGACCATATGATTCGCCAGCCCGTCATCTATCAGATGGGGCGCGACTTCGACGTGGTCACCAACATCCGCCGCGCCGACGTCCAGGAGAACGTCGGCTGGGTGATCTTGGAGTTGGAAGGCGGCGAAGAGGAGATCGACCGCGCCCTCGACTGGGCGCGCGACCTCGGCGTCCGCGTCGACCCCGCCCTCGGCGACCTCGTCGAAGGCTAGCCCGCATAGGAGTTAAGGAACAGCATGAGCGCTACCGTACGCATCCCCGGCCCCCTGCGCCGGTTCACCAACAACTCGGACAAGGTGCAAGTGGAGCCGGGCGACCTGGGCGCCGTCATCGGCGAACTCGACGGCCTCTTCCCAGGCATCCGAGAGCGCATCTTGGACGAGGACGGGGCGATGCGCTACTTCGTCAACGTGTACCTGAACGGCGAGGACGTGCGCTTCCTCCAGGGCCTTGAGACGGCGGTGGGCGCCGGCGACGAGGTGAGCATCGTCCCGGCGGTTGCGGGCGGCGCGCGCCCGCGCTAACCCGCAGCGCCGCTCCTCCGTCATTCCCGCGCAAGCGGGAATCTCGCTTCGATTCACGCAAAGGCCCTTAACCAACACGCCTATGGCCCAACACGACGACGATGACGCGCTCGACCTCCCCGACGAGGACGACGAACGCCCCGACTTCACCCGATCGCGGCCCTGGCGCTGGGTGCTGCTCGGCGGCAGCCTCCTCTTCCTCCTAGCGCTCATCCTCCCCGTCGCGCTCCAAGCCTGCGAGGCCGGCAGCGCGCCCGCGCCCACCCCAACCCCGTCCTCCCCGCTCGACTTCGACCTGCCCGCCGCCGACGGCTCCAACGTGCGCCTGTCCGAGGCGGCGCGGGACTACGACTACGTCGTGGTCGTCTTCTATCGCGGCTTCTTCTGAGGCATCTGCCAAGCCCAGCTCGTGGAGCTGCAAGACGCCTACCCCGCCATCCGCGCCTACAACGCGCAACTGCTCGCCATCAGCGTGGACGACCGCGACGGCGCACGGCGCATGCAGGAGCACGCCAGCGCCGAATTCCCCGTGCTCTCAGATGCCGACGCGAGCGTTACGCAGCGCTACGGCGTCTTCGACCTGCTCGGCGACGCCGTCGCCGCACCTGCAACCTTCATCCTCGACGCAAACCTGCGCATCGTCGCCGGCGCTGTCGGCAACGACATCGGCGACCGCGTATCGGCCCAGGCCATCCTTATCGCCCTCCGCGAACTCCGCGGCGAGCAGGCGTAAGCTCCCAACCCACCCCCCGGCCACAATCCCCCCCCCCCCCCACCCGCGCGCCGGGGGGGGGGGCGGGCGGCCGGGCCGGGCGGGGCGGCCGCGGGCGG
>JAPPFU010000178.1:0-3824 GCA_028875085.1 Chloroflexota bacterium | reverse complement strand
GCGAGCAGGCGTAAGCTCCCACCCCTCCGCGCGGCTATAATGCACCCTGGCCCACACACGCTCGCCCCCCCTATGCGAATCCCCCTCATCCTCGCCGCCGGCCTGCTGGGCCTCCTTCTGCTGGGCGGGTGCGGCGATTCCCCCACGCCCACCCCTACTTCCGCGCCCACGCCGACCCCGACCGTGCGGGAGGAGCGGGCACTCACCATCCTCTACTGGCAAGCGCCCACCGTGCCCGGCGGCTACCTGTCGCTTGGCACCAAGGACACCGACGCGGGCGCGGTGACGCTGGAGCCGCTGGCCAAGTACGACCCCGACGGCAACCTCGTCCCCGCGCTCGCCGCCGAGATACCCACTACGCAGAACAGTGGAGTCGCCGAGGACCTCACCTCCATCACATGGACATTGCGGCAGGGATTGCAGTGGTCGGACGGCAGCGCCCTGACCGCGGACGACGTTGTCTTCACCTGGCGCTACTGCACGAACGAGGAGACCGGCTGCACCGCCGAATCCGCCTTCGACGGCGTCGCCTCCGTCGAGGCCATTGACGATTACACCGTGCGCGTCCTCTTCGACGCGCCCACGCCCTACCCCTACCAAGCCTTCGTCGGCGCGGGAGTTCCCGTCATCAGCCGCGCCCAGTTCGCCGACTGCATCGGCGCGGCGGCGGCGGGCTGCCACGCCCAGAACAACGCGCCCCTCGGCACGGGGCCCTACCGCGTCGTCGAATTCATCCCCGGCGAACGCGCCATGTACGAGCGCAACCCCTTCTACCGCGCCGCGCCGCCCTACTTCGACAAGGTGACCATCATCGGCGGCGGCGGCGCCGCATCCGCCGCCCGCGCCGTCCTCGAAGACGGCGAGGCCGACTACGCGTGGAACCTCCAGATCGCCCCCGGCGCGCTCGCCGCGATGGAGGCCGCCGGACGCGGTAAGGTGGTCTCCGCCTTCTCCAGCCTCGTCGAACGCATCGTCTTGAACCAGACCAACCCCGACCCCGCCCTCGGCGGCGACCGCTCCGAATACCTCGGCGGCGCCAATCCCCACCCCTTCCTCTCCTTCCAGCCCATCCGCCAGGCCATGTCGATGGCCATCGACCGCGAGCGCATCGCCGCTGAGCTCTACGGCTTCGCCGGACAGCCGACCTGCAGCATCATCAACGGTCCGCCCAGATACGTCTCCGCCGCCAACGACGCCTGCCTGACCCAGGACATCGACGGCGCCAACGCCCTGCTCGACGCCAACGGCGTGCGCGATACGGACGGCGACGGCGTGCGCGAATACAACGGCGCGCCGCTGCGCGTCGTCTACCAAACCTCGACCAACGCCATACGCCAGGCCAACCAGGAGATGGTGCGCGGCTGGTGGCGCGAGATCGGTATCGAGACGGAGGTTGTCCACCACGATGCGAGCGTGTTCTTTGGCGGCGACCCGGTGGACGACAAGGAAGCGTCGCTGCGCCGCTTCTTCGCCGACGCGCAGATGTACGCCTCCGGCTCGGGCGTCGACCCGCAGGAGGCGCTGTCCGACTTCCTCTGCGAGCACGTCCCCACCCGCGAGAACAACTGGGCGCTCGGTAACATCGCCCGCTCCTGCGACCCCGCATACGACGCCCTCTTCGCGCGTCTGGAGCAGACCCGCGCGGGGCCGGAGCGCGAGGCGCTGATTAAGCAACTGCACGACCGCTACGTCCAGGCCTACTACCAGATTCCGCTGGTCAATCGCGGGACGGTCTCCGCCCACACCAACGCCCTCCAAGGCGTACGCCTCAACGGCTGGGACAGCGACTTCTGGAACATCGCCGACTGGCGCTACTAAGCGCATCCCGCCCTCCTCACCCCGCCCGCAGCCCCTCCACCACCTCGCGCACCGTCTCCGCGTCCACGTTGCGGTGGATTGACGCGCTCCCTACGCCGTCTAGCAGCACCCACGACACCGCGCCCGCGCTCACCTTCTTGTCGCGCGTCATCGCGTCAAGGATGGCGGCGGAATCGACCACGTCGTAGGCGGAGGGTAGGCCGAAGCGCTCCAATAGCGCCTGCTGGCGCTCCACCGCCTCCCCGGGCGTAACGCCGTGAGCAGCGCCGATGCGCGCCGCGCCCGTCATGCCGATAGCGACTGCCTCGCCGTGCAGGTAGCGCCCGTAGCCCGACGCCGCCTCCAGCGCGTGGCCGATAGTGTGGCCGTAGTTCAACAGCGTGCGCGCGCCGCCCGTCTCCCGCTCGTCCTGCGTTACGACGCGCGCCTTGACGGCGGCGTTGCGCGCGACCACCTCGGTGGTCAGTTCCGGTTCGAGCGCGAGCAGCGCGTCCGCCTGCGATTCATAGACCTCGACCAGGCCCGCGTCCAGCGCCACCCCGTGCTTCAGCGCCTCCGCCCAACCCTCGCGTAGTTCGCGCGGAGGCAGTGTAGTCAGCGCCGACACGTCCGCCAGCACCAGTACGGGCTGATGAAACGCGCCCACGAGGTTCTTGCCCGCGTCGAGGTCGACCGCCGTCTTGCCGCCGATGCTCGAATCGACCATCGCGGTCAAGGTGGTGGGCGCGTGGACGACGGGCATGCCCCGCAGGTAGGTCGCCGCGGCGAATCCCGCCAGGTCGCCCGCCACGCCCCCGCCGACGGCCACGGTCGCGTCGCGTCGCTCGGCGCGCATCTCCGCCAGCCATTCGTAGACGCGCCCGGCCATCGTCAGCGACTTGCTCGCCTCGCCGGGCGGGAAGGTGAACAGGTGCGCCTCCACGCCCGCCGCCGTGAGCGAGCGCTGCACGAGGCGTCCGTAAGGATGCAGCACGTTCTGGTCGCACACGAGGAACGCCCTGCCGCGCAGCCCCGCCTCGACGAAACGCTGCCCCGTCTGCGCCTCGAGGATGTCCCACCCGACGACGATGGGGTAGGCGGCCTCGCCGCCCACCACTATTGCTGCGACGTGCGAATCGCCGCCGTGGAGCGCCGCCGCGCCCAACCGTCGCCACGCCCGCGCCGCCTCGTGCGCCGCCTGCTCGATGCTGAGCGCGTCGGTCTGAATCGTCCACGCGGCGAGCGCGTAAGCCCACTGGCGCTCCCGTTTCAGCGCCGCGATGCGCTCTAACGCGCTCTCGCCTTGCTCAGGACGCAGCATCGGACGCGCCATCGACTCCGCTCGCGCCCCGCCCTGAGCGCCGGCAAGCCGCGCCGCGATGGTCTCGGGGCGCGCGTCGAGCGCCACAACCAGCCCCGCTCCCTCCATCAGGCGGCGGTTCTCCGCGTCGAGGGGTAGCCCGCCGCCGGTGGAGACGACGACGCGCTCGCGGTCGAGGATGCCGCGCAGCGCGTCTCGTTCGCGGCGGCGGAAGCCCGCCTCGTCCTCCTCCGCGAATATGCGCGGGATGGGCCTGCCGTCGGCCTTGACGATCGCCTCGTCCGTGTCCGCGAACTCCCAGCCGAGCAGCGCGGCGGCGCGGCGTCCGACCGCGGACTTGCCCGCGCCCGAGAAGCCAGTGAGGAAGAGGCGCGCGCCCGGCATCAGCCGCCGTGGGCGGGCGCGGGGACGCGCGGGCCGACCGTCGCCATGTAGGCGCGCCAGTTGCGCAGCGTCTCGTCGATGCGGTCGCCGCCGAACTTGTCCAGCATCGCGCCCGCTAGCGCGAACGCGGTCATCGCCTCGCCGATGATGCCGCACGCGGGCACGAACGTAATGTCGCTCCGCTCGTAGTGCGCCTGGCTCAGCTCCCCCGTGACGAGATCCACCGACGGCAGCGGGTTGATCATCGTGGCAATGGGCTTGACCACCGCGCGCAGCACCAGCGGCTCGCCCGTCGTCATGCCGCCTTCCAGCCCGCCCGCGT
>JAPPFU010000019.1:2257-12049 GCA_028875085.1 Chloroflexota bacterium | reverse complement strand
GCCTAGCATAGCGGCGCGCCGCTTCACACGGACGCGGCGAGCGGGTAGGCTCTTGCCAACGCAGGCGGAGCAAGGAGGCATGGCCATGAGCACGACGGCGGCGCTGACCGAAGAGGGCACCAGCAAGACGGTGCAGGCGTACGGGACGACGATCCACTACCATGACATCGGGTCGGGCGACCCGCTGGTGATGCTGCACTCCTACGGACCGGGGACGACGGCGTGGATCACCTTCCACAAGAACCTCCCCGAACTGTCGCAGCACTTCCGGTGCATCGCGATGGACTTGCCGAACTACGCGAAGACGGGGCCGATTCTGTACGAGGAGCCGATGCACAAGGTGCAGGCGAAGATGGCGGCGGCGCTGATGGACGAACTGGGCATCGAGCGCGCCCACGTCCTCGGCAACTCCCAGGGCGGGCAGTCGGCGCTCACCTTCGCCTACATGTTCAAGGAGCGCATCAACAAGCTCATCTGGGGCGGCGGGCACATCGGCACCAGCGGCGGCTACCCCAACGAATACCTGATGGTCAACAAGCCGGAGGAGGGCATCATCGCGTCGCGGGAGGCGAGCACGAATCCGACGCGCGAGAACTTCCGCCGCTACCTCGACATGCACATCATCGACAAGTCGCTCATCACCGACGATCTGGTGGACTACCTCATCCACCAGCACACGGGGCGCCAAGACCTGGTGGACGCGCGCGCTAAGTCCACCAGCCTGCCCTACGACCACAGCCGCGAGATTATGGAGATCGAGGCGCCGACGCTGATCATCTGGGGCCGCAACGACAGGACGTGCCACTTCGAGATCGGCATCAACTGCCTCAACCTCGTCCGCGACTCGCGCCTCGTCGTGTTGAAGGACACCGGCCACTGGTCGCCCTTCGAGAAGCCGGCCGAGTACAACGCCCACGTGCTCAACTTCCTGAAGGGAGACTGGTAGGCGGTAAAAAGGCCTGGGCGCTCCCTATGCGCGCGGCGCAATGATGTAGCCGTTTAGGTCGCCGATCATCTCCCAGCGCTTCGGCTCTCGCCGCAGGAGCCATGCGGCTAGGGCGCAGGTGAGGCCGTCGAGCGTGTCTTCGAGGCGCTTGAGCGACGCGCCCTTTGCGCTTGCGGCGGCATCAGGGGCGAGGGCGCGCTGAACACTGGAATGGTTGAGGAGGCCTCGCGCCTCGCGTTCAATCAAGCGCCGGAGATGCGCCTGGTACTCCTGCATGACCTCTTGGCGAAACAGAACGCTGCGGCCCCGCTTCTGCTTGTAGGGGAGGCGTTCCGTAAGTTCGAATAGGCGCACGTGGATAGTGTGCGGATACACCTCCACGGCGGTTCGACCATCGCGTTCGCCGCTCAGAAGGGCAACAGGGGTACACGTGAAGCCGCGCGCTTCAAGCGCCTCCCCAAGGTCGATGCCTGCCGTATAGCCCTTGGCTACGGCGGCGTGCGCCTGATGCGGCGCCGCCTTGTATCGCCCAAAGCGCCGGGCGACCTCGCGCTCGGCCCATCGTTCCGGCGTGTAGAGGAGGGGAGCGTCGATCGCGACGATGACCGGTCCCTGCGTCGCCGCAATCTCGTCGGCGATTCTCTTCGTGTCGAGCACAGCGGCATCGAGGCGAGTACAGCGGAGGTCCGAGGGCGAAACGCCCTTGAGCCAGCAGATGCCGCTTTCGTTGCGGCCAGTCCAGGCAAGGTCGAGACCGATGAAGGTGGGCATAACGCGTCAGACAGCAGAGGTGTTCAAGTTCGGAAGATAGCGGCTGGAATGGAGCGGGACAACGCCGTCCCCGCTGTCAGGGCTTGTTCACCGCTCACTGCCCGCCACTCTCCACGACCCACCAATCCTTGCCGTCGGTGGCGAGTTCGATCGAGCCGTGCTGGGCGGTGATAAAGGTTCGGCCGGGGCCCGTTTGGCGCTCCAGGGCGGTCACCACTTCCGGGGCAGGGTGGCCGAACGGATTGGCTTGCCCGGCGGATATGACGGCGACGATGGGATCGACAGCGGCGAGAAAGTCGGGCGACGTGGAAGTGTCGCTGCCCTGATGAGGCGCTTTCAGCACGTCGCTGCGCAGAGGCGCGCCCGACTCCACCAGCAGCGCCTCCGCCAGGCGTTCGATGTCGGCGGCGAAGAGCACGCTCGCCTCGCCGAAGGTCAGCCGCAGCACCAGGCTGTTGTTGTTCACGTCGGATTGTGTGCCGAGCATCGGCGGGGAGGGCGGATGCAGCACCGCAATACGAACGCCGTCGGGCAGCGTCAACTCCGCGCCCGCCGTCAGCGCCGATACCTGCGCGCCCAGGCTTTCCAGTTCTGTGCGCCACGTTCCCTCCTCGCCGGGGGCAACGGGCGGGACGATGAGTTGCCCGATGCTCCCGCGCCGCGCCAGGCCCATCACGCCGTTGCGGTGATCGGCGTCGCCGTGGGTGATGACCGCGACGTCGATGGTCGGGTTGCGCGGCGGCAGGACGCCGTCAATCAGCGCCTCCAGCACGCGCGGATCGGGGCCGCCGTCGATGAGCAGCGACGCGCCTGACGGCAGGGTTACCAGGGCGGCGTCGCCCTGCCCGACATCCAGGAAGCGGACATGGAGCAAGGCGTCGTCGCGCGTCGCGCCGATCGTCCACGGCGCGGTGGCGAGGAGCGCTGCGGCAAGAACCAGCGCGAGCGCGCTCCGTCCCTGCCTCGGCCCTCGCCACGCGGCTGCGATGGCGCGGCGGCCTCGCTGTAGCCACGCGCTTCGCTGGGAGAGAGCGAGCAAGGCGGCGAGCGTGGCGTAGTAGCCCCACACCCACGCCGCCTCCACCGCGCCGACGGAGACGGACGTGCCGGGCACGGCGTTGAACGCCCGCGCCACGAGCAGCGTCCACCACCCGGCAGCCGCCGGCAGCCACGCGGCGCTCCAGCCCAACGGCGCCCAGAGGAGCGCCAGCGCGCCGGTTGCTATCCCGCCGATGATGAGCACGGGCAGCGCGGGCAGCATCAGCAGCGTGGCGGCCCAGCCTAGGAGAGGCGCTCTGCCAAAGTTGAAGGCGACGAGCGGCAGCGCTCCCGCCGTTGCGCCGAAGGACACCAACAGCGCCGCCGCCGCCCAGCGCAAGAGGCGGCGCGTCCACGGAGCATCGTGCTTCGGCGTGAGGATAGGCCAGCGCTCCTGCGCCGCCTCCCACGCGGGCAGCCCCACGAACAGCACCCCGGCCATAGCCGCGAAACTGAGCTGGAACGAGCGGTTCCACAGCATCGCGGGGTCGTAGGCGAGCATCGCCGCCGCCGCCAGCGCCAGTGCGGTCAACGGGCGCGGCATCCGCCCGGAGGCGAAGGCCAGCAGCACCGCCGAGGCCATAATCGCCGCCCTCAGCGCCGAGACGGGCGCGCCCGCAAGCGCAACGTAGCCCCAAGTCGCAAGCAGCGGCACGAGCAGGTAGAGCTGGCGCCGCCGGCCTGCGGCCGCTGCCGCTGCGGCGAGGCTCGCGCCCAGCACCAAGCCGACGTGCAGCCCGGAGATGGCTAGCACGTGCGCCGTTCCCGACCGGCGGAACGCGTCCGTAACGTCGGGCGGCATCCCGCCGCGCACGCCGAAGGCCAGCGCTGCCGTCAACGCTCCGGCGGGCGCGGGGATGGCGTTGCGCGCCGCCGCGGCCAACCGCGCCCGCACTCCGTCCAGCGTGCGCAAGGAGAGCCACGGCGCGGAGCGCGGTTCATGCTCCATGACTTCCGCGCGGCTCATCACCGAGCCGATGTCCTGGCTGGCCAGGTGCTCGGGGTAGTCGAAGCCCTCAAAAGCCTCGGGCGCAGCTAGCATCCCACGGACGGAGACGCGGTCGCCGCGCGCGATGAATGGATAGGTGCGGCCGGGCATGGGCGGCGGCGCCTCGTCCAGCCACGCAAGGAATCGCCCTTGCGCTTGCCACTCGGCGCTTCCGGCGCTAACGGAGTCGGCGTCCACGACGATACGCACGCGCGGGCCGTGCATCTCCGGCATAGCCGCGACCTGACCCGTCACCGCCGTATGGAGGCCGTGGGAGAAGGCGAGGTCGCCCGTGGGCGTCAGCAACGCAGGTCCGCCGCGCGCCGCCCCCAGCAGGGCGGCGGCCAGCATCAGCCCGACCAGAGCGCCGCGTACGCCGAACGAGCGAGCGAACAGTCCGCACGCGGCGGCGGCAAGCGCGAGCATCAGCGCGGCGCCTGGGCCATGCTCCCAGCAGCGGCTCGCCCACAAGCCAAGGACGAACGCCGCGCCTAGCCATACCAGCAGCGTCATGCGCGCATCCGCCGGGGACGGTGTGGAGGCGGCAATGCCGGCGACCTATCGGGAAGGCGCGGCTAGCCCTCGCCCGCGATGCGGTCGACGAGGGCGTGCATCTCCGCGCGCGTCGTCGGGTCGAGGACTGCGCCCGGATGGCGCACTTTGGCGGAGTTGAGCATGCCGCGGCGCTGGAGAATCTCCTTGCGGATGGCAAGCGTGATGCCCTCTTGCGCCTCGTAGCGGACGAGGGGGAGCCACTGGAAGAAGTGATCGGCCGCCGCGCCCGCGTCGCCCGCTTCCATCAGGCGCTGCGTTTCCACCAGCGCCTCGGGGTAGGCGAAGCCGGTCATAGCGCCGCAAGCGCCCCGCGCCAGTTCTTCGAGCAGGAAGACGCCGCCCAGGCCGCCGAAGACGCCCAGGCGATCGCCTGCGAGAGCGCGGACGGCGGTTACTTTGGGGGGCGTCGGCGGGTCCTCCAGTTTGAGCCAATGCGCCGTCGGTAACTCCTCGGTGAGGCGGGCGATGAAGGCGGCGGGCATAAACACGCCACTCTGCGCGGGGTAGTCCTGCACTACAAGGTCGAGGGGCGACGCGTCCGCGACGGCGTGGAAGTAGGCGGAGACGGCGTCCAGGTTCTGCTTGGGGATGGGGGGCGGGGAGACCATCAGCGCGTCGGCGCCCAGCTCGGTGGCCTCGCGGACGCGCTGCGCCGCTGCGTCCGTCCCTGTGCCCGTCGCGCCGACGGTGACGGTGAGCCGCCCTTCGGCCTCACGCACGACGCGCTCGGTTACGAGAGCGCGCTCGGCGTCGGTGAGCCTTGCGGCCTCGCCCATCACACCCAGGCAGACGACGCCGGTGCAGTGCGCCTGGGCGGCGCAGTCCATCAGCCCGCCGATGGAGTCGAGGTCAAGCGCGCCGTCCTCGTGGAAGGGCGTGGGGAGCATGAAGTGAACGCCTTTCAGATTGGCCATAGCGGCCTCCTTGATTCGTGTGTTGCGTTGAGGCGGGTTCAGTCGGCGGCGCGTCCGGGCGCGCCCGCGCCGGCGGAAGGTTGTAATTCTTCAACGCCGGCCACTTTGGCCCACGCCTTCAGTCCGGCGTTGAAGCCAAGAGCGCCCATGGGCATAAGCACGCACTCCAACGCTTCCAGCGCCTCGCCGGGGGTTGCGCCGTGCTCGATGGCCAGGCGCGCGTGGTCGGCGATGTGGTCGACGTCGCTGCGCAGCGCGGCGAGGACGACGAACTGGAGCAGCTCCTTGGTCTTCCTGTCCAACGCGCCTTGACGCAGGTAGGTCTGGTGGACGAGGTCGTCGTAGCGGTCGGCCCAATCGGGGTCTGCCTGCACCATGATCTTGTGGACGGGGATGAGGTAGCCGCGGTCGCGGTACATCCGGTCGAGCTTCTCTTGGGCGCGCCGCTTGGCGTCTTCCATGCGACTTCTCCGTGAGGCGTGGTTGGCGCAGTCTACCCGGCGGAGCAGGCGCCCGTTCGCCCCGGAGGGAATGAAACACCGCGCGCCGCGCCGCTACGCGCCGAAAGGCTTGACATCGGCGGGCGGCGCCCTACGCTACTACGCACGCGGCGGCGAGGAGGCGCGCCTTATGGCTCAGGACACGCGGCAGACGAACAAAGGCGAGTGGCACGAGCGGCGCGAGACGCTTTACGACCGCGCTGTGACGGGCTTCAAGAACTACTGGTATCCCCTGTGCGGCTCGCGGGAGGTGGGCAAGCGCCCCGTCCGTCTGTGGATATGCGGGGAGCCGCTGGCCGTCGTCCGTTCGCAGGGCAAGGTCTACGCGATGGTCGACGAGTGCCCGCACCGCGGCGCCCGCATGTCCCTGGGCAAGATGGAGTTCCCCGGCGTTCCGGCCATCGCCTGCCGCTTCCACGGGTGGACGTTCGACCTGGAGGCCAACGGCGCGTGCGTGGCGGCGTTGACGGACGGCCCCGATTCGCCGGTGGTGGGGAAGATCCGCCTGCGGATGTTCCCCACGCAGGAGCGCAAGGGCATCGTGTGGGTGTGGATGGGGCGCGGCGCGCCCGTGCCGCTGGAGGAGGACGCGCCGCGCCTGCTGCTGCGGGAAGACACGCTCGTCCACTACCGCTGGAAGGTGGTCAAGGGCAACTGGCGCTACCACGCGGAGGGAGGCCTGGGCAACCACGCAATGATGCTGCACCGCGACGCCGTGGGGCGCCTCTTCCACAAGCAGTTCGGCATCAGCGGCGTGCGCCAGGTGCACAACCAGCTGAAACTCGACCCGGACGACGGCGTCTACCTCATGTCCAACCAGCAGTCGGGCGCGGCGCGCTCCGGGGTGGTGGAGTTCGAAGGGTTGGGCTCGTGGCCGCCGCAGCGTCCGTGGCGCTTCTTGGGGCGCGGTTTCCACAAGACGGTGGCGGGGAAGATTCGCCAGTCGGGAACACGCCTGCCGGGATTGCTGCGCATCCCCAACTTCCCGATGCACGGCGGGCTGTACTACGAGTGGTACATCGCCATGGACGCCGGCCACTACCGCTACTTCCAGGTGAGCGCCCACTGGCCGAAGAATCCGTTGAGTTGGCTCTTCACCAAGATTTGGTACCACCTGTGGGCGCGGCCCATGCAGAAGGGGCGTTTCAACGACCAAGATAAGAGCATCGTGCTGCACGGCACGGAGTTCGAGGCGCGACACGGCGCGAACAAGCCGACGCTGCTGTTCCGTCCCGACGTAGACCCCTACGACTTCATCGAGATGTGCAACCGCATGGCGCGGGGCGAAGCGCCGGAAGAGGAGCGCCAAGCGGCGCTTGCGGAGGCGCAGGCCGCCGGATAGTGCAGCGTAGATTCGCAATAATCTGCGCGCTTGATGGGGCGATTACGACGCGCGAATGAGTAGGATACACGCGCCCGAAGTCCAAGCGGGAGGCTGGAGAGAAAGATGGAGGCGAACGAGCACTACTGCGTCAAGTGCAAGGCGGCGACGACGCCCGGCAACGTGGCGACCGACCCGACGCCGACCAAGAACGGCCGCACGATGGAGCGGGGCACCTGCCCCACCTGCGGCACGCGTACGGCGCGCATCCGCTAGCAAGACCACTTGAGTAGCATGGCCGTCCCACGCGGGACGGCCATAGCCGCTCCCCCCTCCCCGCTAGCCTACGCCCCAACGCCTCGGCCCGAACTCAAGGCCGAGCGCGCCGGGGCTGCTTCCCTTTGGAGGTGGAGCCTCCCTCAGCGATGGATGGCGATGGACGCGCCGCTCGCGCGCCTGCTTGCCCTGCGCGCAAGCCCCGCTTTGCGCGCCGCCTCCGCCACCGCTTTGGCTACGGCTGGGGCGACGGAGCGGTTGAACAGGTTGGGGACGAGGTACTCCTCGTTCAGTTGACGGGCGGGGACGCAGGAGGCGATGGCCTTGGCCGCCTCCATCTCCATTTCGCGGTTCACGCCCCGCGCTTGCACGTCCAGCAGCCCCTTGAACAGGCCGGGGAAGCACAGCGCGTTGTTGATTTGGTTCGGGAAGTCCGACCTGCCCGTGGCCATCACGCGCACGTTGGGCGGCGCGCTGCCGGGGAACAGTTCGGGGTCGGGATTCGCGAGGGCGAAGACTACCGCGTCGTCCGCCATCTTGGCCGCCGCCTCCGGCGAGAGCGTGCCTGGCCCCGATAGGCCGATGAAGACGTCCGCCCCCTCCAACGCTCCGGCCAAGTCGCCCGTGTAGCCCTCGGGGTTGGTGTTGTCGGCGACCCAGCGGTGGCCCGAGTTCGCGGCGTGATCTTGGCCTTGATGAATCGCGCCGCCTTTGTCGAAACCGATGATGCGCCGCGCGCCTGCGGCGGTAAGCAAGCGCGCTGTGCCTACCCCGCCTGCGCCCAAGCCGACCATCACGATGTGCATGTCGCGCAGTGGCTTGCCTGTCAGGCGCTCCGCGTTGTACAGGCCGGCGAGCACCACCACTGCCGTTCCGTGCTGGTCGTCGTGGAAGACGGGGATGTCCAGCTCCTTGGCCAAGCGCGCCTCTATGTCGAAGCAGCGTGGGGCGGAGATGTCCTCCAGGTTGATGCCGCCGAAACCCGGAGCGATGCGCTTGACCGTCTCGACGATCTCCTCCGGCTCCTGTGTGGCGAGGGCGATCGGCCAAGCGTCCACCCCGGCCAACTCGCGGAAGAGCATCACCTTGCCTTCCAGCACGGGCAGGGCGGCCTCCGGACCGAGGTTGCCCAGGCCGAGCACGGCGGAGCCGTCGCTCACCACCGCGACGGTGCGGCCTTTGGTAGTGAGGCTCCATACGTCGGCGGGGCGCTCGTAGATGGCGCGGCTCACGCGCCCAACGCCGGGCGTGTAGGCGAGAGAGAGGTCGTTGCGCGTGCGCAGGGGCGTCTTGGACTGGACGCTAATCTTTCCGCCGAGGTGCAGAAGGAACGTTGGATCGGAGTAGTTGACGAGGCGCACGCCGGGAATCTTGCGCAGAGCGGCGACGAGTTCCTGCGAGTGGTGGGTGTCGCGGGTGTTGATGGTGATGTCGCGGCGCATCTTCTGGCGCGTGGAGTTGACGACGTCCACCGCCTCGATATCGCCGCCGCCCTGGCCGATGACGGAGGTGATGCGGCCCAGGGCGCCAGGGGCGTTGGCGTATTCGAGGCGGACGGTGACGCTGTAGGCCGCGCCGGTCGGGCGTTGGGTCATAGGGCCTCTCCCGCGGCGCCCAGGGGCGCGCTCAGCGGCTATTGTGGCCGACGACGCGGCGCGGGGCAAACGCAGGCGCGTCCGGCGCCTTGACCGTCGCGAGGGCGCCCCGTAGCCTGCCCGGCGCGATGGAGCGCGAGACCGCCTTCTACAGCGACGGGTTGCGGCTGGACGCGCGCCTCTTCACGCCGACTTGGCCCGCGCCGGGCGGCTGGCCGGCCATCGTGATGTGCCAAGGCGCCATCGGGCGTAAGGAGGCGTTCGGCTTCCCCGATGTTGCGCGCCGGTTCGCCGCGCTGGGCTACGCGGCGCTCACCTTCGACCATCGCGGGTTCGGCGCAAGCGACGGCGAACGCGGCAGGTTCTACCCCATGGAGTGGGTGCGGGACGCTAGGGACGCCGTTACCTTCATAGCCTCCGAGCCTGGCGTCGACCCAGAGCGCGTGTCGCTGTTCGGTACGAGCATCGGCGGCGGCGTAGTGGTGCGTGCGGGCGCGGACGACGCGCGCGTGCGCTGCGTGGTGAGCGTGGTGGGTTTCGGCGACGGGGAGCGGATGGTGCGCGCGGGGCGCTCGGATGCGGATTGGGCGGCGTTCAAGGAGCGTACGACCGCCGACGCGGCGCGGGTAGTGCGCGGGGCACGCTCGGAGCCGGTTCGCCGCAGTGAGATATCCAGGGCGGATGCCGCGACGGCGGCGGTGCGTGGCAGGGTAGTGGGCGACATCGGAGACGCGCGCGTGCCCGACCTGACGCTCCAATCGGCGGCGCGCCTGTCGGCGTTCAAGCCGGTGGAAGCTGCTGGGCGCATCGCGCCGCGAACGGCGGGGGTAATCGGGGCCCCGCCCCCCGTGGGTAAGCCGGTAGACGGCAAATCCGCGCTGTTAGACC
>JAPPFU010000019.1:0-2247 GCA_028875085.1 Chloroflexota bacterium | reverse complement strand
ACGCGGCGGGCCCCCCCGCGCCGCGGGCGGCGCTCTCCTCGGCCCCCGACCACGACGTGGTAACGCCGTTCGACGGCATAGCCGCGATGTACGACCGGGCGGGCGAGCCGAAGGCGTTGGAGCGGCTGGACAGCCTCACCCACTACGAGGTGTACGAGGAGCCGCACGTCAGCCGCATCATCGCGCTGACGGACGAGTGGCTGCGCGCGCACTAGGCGCGCTGGTATCCTCCGCGCCAAGCAAAGGAGGACCGTATGAGCACCGCGCCGACCAAACCGCCCGAGACGCTATGGACGACGGAATGGACGCCGGGCGCTCCGCGCATCGCCGTCGATCGGATGGGGGAGGGGCCGCTGGTCGTCTTCCTGCACGGCGTGGGCGGCAACCGCACCAACTGGCACGACCAACTCCCGACCGTGGCCGAGCACTTCACCGCGATGTCGTGGGACGCGCGCGGCTACGGCGCGTCGGACGACTACGACGGGCCGCTGGTCTACGCCGACTACGGCCACGACCTGGCGCGCGTGCTCGACCACTACGGCGCGCGCAAGGCGCACGTGGTGGGCTTGTCGATGGGTGGGCGCATCGCGCAGGAGTTCTACGGCCTCTATCCCGGCCGGGTGGCGACGCTCACGCTCGTCGACACGATGTGGGCGGGATGGGAGCAGACGGCGGAACAGCGCAAGCGGTTCGTCGATCTGCGCGTCGGGCCGCTGCTGGCGGGCAAGACGCCGCGCGAGATGGCGCCGCCCGTTGCCGAGACGCTCATCGGCAAGCAGTCGCCGCGGGAGGCGTTCGACCGGCTGGTGGAGAGCATGGCGGCGCTCCACAAGGAGTCGTACATCAAGACCATCACCGCAACGGGAGAGCAGCCGCTCACCTTCGACCTGACCACCATCGCCGTTCCGGCGCTGCTCATCTTCGGCGAGGACGACCGGCTCACGACGCCGGAGATGGGGCGGCAGATGCACGAGCGCATCGCCGGGTCGCAGTTCGTGGTGATAGAGAAGGCGGGGCACCTGTCGAACATGGAGCGCCCGCAAGAGTTCAACGCCGCGCTGATGGAATTCCTGCTGGCGCACCGGGACCTGGCGGACTAGGCGTCCATGGCGCGGACGCTGCTGGGCATCGACACGGGCGGCACGTTCACCGACTTCGTCCTGTTGCGCGAGGGGCGCGTAACCGTCTTCAAGACGCGCTCCACGCCGTCCGACCCCGCGCTCGCGTCGGTGGAGGGCATCCGCGCCCTCCAAACGCCCCTTGACGCCGAGGTGGTGCACGGGACGACGGTGGCCACGAACGCGCTGCTGCAACGGCGCGGCGCGCGCACGGCGGTCGTCGCCACGGCGGGGTTCGAGGACCTGCTGCAGATTGGTCGGCAGGCGCGCTCCGACCTGTACGCGCTGGAGTACGAGGCGCCCGCGCCCCTTGCTCCCGCTGAGCTGCGCGTGGGCGCGGCGGAGCGCGTCGGCGCGGACGGCGAGGCGGCGCTGGTCTTGACGGAGGCTGAGGCGGAGCGCGTCGCGCAAGAGGTGCGCAACCTCGGCGCGGAGGCGGTGGCGGTGAGCCTGCTCTTCTCCTTCCTGCGCCCCGAGCATGAGCGGATGCTCGGCGCGGCGCTGGCGCGGCAAGACGGCCTCTTCGTGTCGCTCTCGTCGGACGTGCTGCCGGAGTTCCGCGAGTACGAGCGTACCAGCACGGTTACGGTGAACGCCTACGTGGGCCCGGTGATGGACGGCTATCTGCGGCGGCTGGAAGAGGGCGCGGAGCGCAAGGTGACCATCATGCAATCGTCGGGAGGGAGCGCGCCGGTGGGGCTGACGCGGAGGCAGCCGGTGCGTACCATCCTGAGCGGGCCGGCGGGCGGCGTGATCGGCGCGCGCATGGTGGCGGAGGCCGCCGGATACCGCGAGATTATGACGCTGGACATGGGGGGCACCTCGACGGACGTGTCGCTCTGCCCCGGCGAGGCGCAGGTGTCCACGAGCCATAGCGTCGGCGGTCTGCCCATCGGCGTGCCCACCATCGACATCGAGACGGTCGGCGCGGGGGGCGGCTCCATCGCGCGCGTAGACCAGGGCGGCGCGCTCCGCGTCGGCCCCGAGTCGGCGGGCGCGGACCCGGGCCCCGCGTGCTACGGCGTAGGCGAGGAGCCCACGGTCACGGACGCCAACCTGGTGCTGGGGCGCATGTCCCCTGGCGACTTCCTCGGGGGGCGCGCGCACCTTGACGTCGGCCGCGCCCAGG